>JAOPVM010000151.1 GCA_025966215.1 Klenkia sp. | reverse complement strand
GACCACCTCGGGGTAGGTGACCAGCAACTGCTCGACGCCGTCGAGCCGGGGTGTGGTGACGTCGTTGAGCACGTCGACGTTGCGGATCAGGGACCCCAGCCCGGGGCCGGCGTCCACCACGAGCTGCTCCAGCGCGGCACCGGCGTCGGGGGCGTTCACCAGCAGGCTGCGCAGGTCGGCGTCGCTGCTGACCAGGGTGTCCGACAGCAGCCGCAGGTCCGCCGCCCAGCTCTGGATGGCGGTGCGGGAGTCCACCTGGGTCTGCAGCACGGTCTGTCCGTCGGTGATCAGGGTGAGGGTCTGGGGCAGCGACTGCTCCGCCCGGGTGAGCAGCAGGTCGCCGTTGTCGATCAGCCGGGCGAGGTCGTCCCCGGCGCCGGCGAACGCGATGCCCAGCTCCTCGACCACGGTGCGCAGGTTGTCGGTGTCGATGGAGGAGACCAGCCCGTCGACGTCGAGGAGCAGCTGCTCGACCGGGATCGGGATCGAGGTGCGCTCGACCGGGATCACCGATCCCTGGGCCAGGAAGGGCCCGGCGGAGTCGTCGGGTCGCAGGTCGACGTACTGCTCACCGACGGCGCTGCGGTTGGCCACCGCGGCCGCGGCGTCGGCCGGGATCTCCGGGGCGTCGGGGTCGATGTCCAGGGTGACCTCGACGCCGTCGTCGGTGAGGGCCATGTCGCTGACCCGGCCCACCGCGACGCCGCGGTAGGTGACCTCGGCGTTGACGAAGATGCCCCCGGAGTCGGCGAACTGCGCCGACACCTCGTAGCCCCCGCCGAACACCAGCCGGTCCAGCCCGACGTACCGGAAACCCACGTAGCTCATGCCGAGCAGGGCGACGAGGGCGAAGGCGAGCAGCTGCAGCCGCGTGGTGCGGGTGATCACGGGGTCCCCCCGGTCGGCAGACCGGCCAGGTCGGGCAGGCCGGGCAGCCTGCCGTCGGTGGCCTCGGTGAGGTCCGGGACGACGCCGGTGAGGCCCGGCAGGGTCGGGAGGCTGAACGGCGCCGCGGGCGCGGTGGCCCCGGTCGGGGCGCCGCCGCCGGTGGAGGCGTCCGGGCTGCCCGGGACCCCGCAGGTGTCCCCGGCGACCTCGGCCGGGTCGAGCAGCACCAACGCCCCGGACGTCTGGTCCACCACGTACCGGCAGAACAGGTCCTGCAGGTCCAGGTTGAGGTCGGCGGTGAGGTTGGTGAACAACCCGTAGCCCCCCGTGCGCAGGTCGGGCCGGTACTGCAGCGCGGTCAGCGAGCTGGCCGGGAAGGGGAAGGTGAGCAGCAGGTCCAGCGACCCGGCCAGGTCGGGGCCGGCGGCGGCGAGCTGGGTGAGGATCGGCTGCAGGAGCTGCAGGTCCGCGACGGTGTCCGCGCCGCTCTGGTTGATCACCCGGGTGCCCACATCGCCGAGCTGGGCCAGCGAGTCGAGCATCGAGACGAGCAGGTCGCGCTGGGAGGTGAGCACGTCCAGCCCCGGCCCGATGGTGTCCAGCGCGGTGGTGATGGTGCCCGTGCCCGCCGAGAGGGTGGCCGACAGCGCGTTGATGCTCTCCAGCGCCCGGCTGATCTCGCTGCGCTGGTCGTCCAGGCCGCCGATGAACGCATCCAGCTGGGTCAGGGTGTTGCGGACGGCGTCCTCGCGGCCCTCCAGCGCCTGGCCGAGCTCGCTGGTGATGGTCTGCAGCTGGGTCAGCCCACCTCCGTTGAGCACCAGGGACAGCGCCCCGAGGAGCTCCTCGACCTCCACGTTGCGGTTGGTCCGGTCCAGGGTGATGAGCGCCCCGTCGGCGAGCTCCCCGGTGGGTGCCTCGGTGCCGGGCGCGGCCAGCTCCACGTACTTCTCCCCCAGCAGCGAGGACTGGTTGACCGCGGCCACGGCATTGGCCGGCAGTTCGACGTCCCCGGCCACCTCGACGGTGACCAGGGCGGTCCAGTCCTCCCCCAGGCTGATGTCGGTGACCGTGCCGACCGGCACGTCGGCCACCCGGACCCCGGACTGCGGCACGAGGTCCAGCACGTCGGCGAACTGGATCTGCACCAGGTACGGGGCGTCACCGACGTCGGCGCCGCCGGGCAGGTCCAGCGAGTAGGCCCCGCGGAAGCCGCAGCCCGACAGCAGCAGCGCCGAACCGACGAGGGCCGTCACCCGGGTGGTGGTCGTTCGCTTCACGGCTGGACTCCCGGGATCGAGGGCAGGCCGGGCAGGCCGGTGCCGCCACCGGACAGCCCGGACGACGGCGAGAAGATCGCGGTGAGCAGCTCCTGCAGGTCGGGCACGCCGTTGCCGTTGAGGTCGTCGATCGTGCCGTCCCCGCCCGGGTCGCCGGAGAGCAGCCGGGCGCAGACCTGGTCGATCGGGGGGAGCCGGAGGAGGCCGGTGACGTCGTCCAGGTCGACCCCGGCGAGCTGGAGCCGGCCGGCCTGACCGAGCAGCTGGCACACCACGACGTCGGCGTTCTGGCTGCCCAGGGAGTTGTCCCGGGTGTCCAACGTCCCGTAGTCGGGGTTGTAGGCGTGCGCGAGGTTGCCGATGGCGGCCGGGGCGACGTCCAGCACCTGCGCCAGGGCCTCCCGCTGCTGCACCAGGGTCAGGGTGACCGCGGAGAGCCGGTCCACGTTGGTGGTCAGCAACGCGGTGTTCTGCTGCACGAAACCGGCCACCTGGCCCAGCGCGGACGACAGCAGGGCGATGGCCGCGGCCAGGTCCTCCCGCTCGCCGGCCAGCTGTTCGGAGACCGCCGCGAGGTTGGCGTTGAACTGCCCCACCTGGGCGTCGACGGTGGCCAGGGCGCTGGTGAAGACCTGCAGGTTCTCCACCGACCCGAACAGGTCGTCGCGGTTCTCGGCGAGGGTCTCGACGGCCTGGGAGAAGCCGGTCAGCGTGGTGTTGAGCGCCTGGCCGTTGCCGTCGAGGTTGGCCGCACCGACGTCGACGAGGTCCGACAGCGCGCCGTCCGCGTTGGCCCCGGTGGGTCCCAGGGCCACCGACAGGTCGTCGAGGGCGCCGTAGACCTGGTCCAGCTCGACCGGGGTGGCGGTCCGCTCCAGCGGCACCTCGTCGCCATCGGCCATCGTCGGGCCGCCGGAGTAGACCGGGGCGAACTGGACGTAGCGATCGGCGACCAGGGAGGGCGCCAGGATGACGGCGAGTGCGTCGGCGGGGACGTCGTAGTCCTCGTCGACGAGCATCTCCACCCGCACCCGGTCCCCCATCGGGGTGACCCGGGTGATCTCCCCGACGTCGATGCCCAGCACCCGGACGTCGGAGCCCTCGTACAGCCCGACGGCCTGCCCGAACCACGCGGTGACCCGCATCTGCCCGGCCGGGCGCAGCACGATCCAGCCCAGCGTGCCGACCAGGAGCACCGCCGCGGCCAGCGCCACGGCCCGCTGCAGCCGGCCGGTCACGGGGAGCACCCCACGAGCCCGCCGGTGGAGCCGCCCACGGGGCCGGCGACGCTGCCGCAGAGCACGCCGCCGACGACGGCGGGGAAGAGGTTGTCCACGAAGCTGTCGAACCAGCGGCCGTTGCCCAGGGTGTTGGTGAAGACGGTGACGAAGGGCGCGAGGTTGGCCACCGTCTGCCCCAGGTCCTGTCGGTTGCGCTCCAGGATGGCGGTCACCTCGGACAGCTGCGCCAGTGCCGGGGTGAGCGCCGCGGTGTTGTCGGCGACGAGCCCGGCGAGCTGGGTGGCCAGTGTCTGCGTGTTGGTCAGGATCGAGTCGATCAGCGCCCGGCGTTCCTGCACCTCGGTGAGCAGGGTGTTGGAGTCCAGGATCAGCTGGGTGAACTCGCCGTTGCGGTCGGCCAGCACCTGGGTCACGTCCCGGGTCGCCGACAGCAACTGGCTCAGTTCGGCGTCGCGCGAGGAGATGGTGGTGGACAACCGGGACAGCCCCTCCAAGGACGTCTGCACCTCGTCGGGGGTGTCGGCGAAGGTCTCGCTGAGCACCTCGAAGGACTGTGCGAGCTGGGCGGTGTCGACGTCGTCGATGGTCTGGGCCAGACCGCTGAAGGCCTCGACCACGTCGTAGGGCGAGGCGGTGCGCTCCAGCGGGATCCGGTCGTCGGGGTCCAGGGCGGTCTCCCCGCGGGGCACCAGGGCCAGGAACTTCGCGCCCAGCACGGTCTCGATCTTGATCGCGGCCTCGCTGCGGTCGCCGACGAAGGCGTCGGAGACGCGGAACTCCACCGTCACCGCGCCGTCCTCGAGCTGCAGGCTCTCGACCTGGCCGACCTTGACCCCGGCGATGCGCACCGGGTCGTCGGCCCGCAGGCCTGCGGACTCGCTGAAGGACGCCGAGTAGACCGTCCCGCCGCCGATGAGCGGCAGCGACTGGGCGTTGAAGGCCAGCGCCACGAGCGCGGCGATCACCGCGAGGCTGATCGCCCCGATGATGACCGGGTCGCGGTCGCGGAAGGGCCGGGAGTCCCGCGCCATCAGCTGCACCCCGCCGATCCGTTGGCCGTGCCGCCCGGGGGCAGCTGCGCCTCACCGACCACCGGCAGGGAGACCATGCCGGACGCCGAGCACAGGTAGAAGTTGAACCAGCTGCCGTTGACGGCGGTGCGGGTCAGCAGGTCGGTCTTGACCGGGGCCAGCTGCAGGAAGTCCTCCAGCACGTCGCCGCTGTCGGCCAGGTTGGTCGACAGGTCACCGAGGGCGGCGATGTCGGCGGCCAGCGGCGGCCGGGCGTCGGTGAGGAACTGCGACGTCGTGACCGCGAGGGTGTCGACGGTCTGCAGGGAGTCGAAGATCGAGTCGCGGTCGGCGGCCAGCCCGCTGACGAACTGCTGCAGCGAGACCACCAGCCCGCTCAGCTGCTGGTCGCGGGCGGCGAGTGTGCCCACGACGCTGTTCAGGTTGTCGATCACGCTGCCGAT
The DNA here is from genome assembly GCA_025966215.1 of Klenkia sp. Classification (GTDB taxonomy): domain Bacteria; phylum Actinomycetota; class Actinomycetes; order Mycobacteriales; family Geodermatophilaceae; genus Klenkia. The sequence goes on along the minus strand of JAOPVM010000151.1, from coordinate 5,927 downwards.
CACCGCATCCTGGTCGGCCAGCGACCCGGTGAGGGACGCGACGTGGTCCAGCAGGCTCTGGATGGTCCCGCCCTCGCCCTGGAAGACCTGGATCAACTCGTAGGACAGCCGGTTGACGTCGTCGGGGCTCAGCGCCTGGAACAGCGGCTGGAACCCGCCGAAGAGCGCGGTGAGGTCCAACGCCGGCGTGGTCTGCTCCAGCGGGATGAGGTCACCGGCTGCCAGCGTGCGACCGGCGGAGCCCTCGCCCTCGGTCAGTGCGACGTAGCGCTGACCGACCAGGTTGCGGTAGCGGATGGTGGCCTGGACCCCGGCCGGCAGCCCGACCCCGGACTCCACCTCGAGCCCGACCTCGGCGACCGGTCGCTCCACGTCGTCGGACAGCCCGATGGAGGTCACCTGACCGACCCGCACCCCCGCGATGCGGATCTCGTCGCCCTCGACGAGACCGGCCACGTCGGCGAACTGCGCCCGGTAGGCGGTCTGGTCGCCGTACCCGGCGTTGGTGATCGTCGCCAGCAGCACGTAGCTGGCCAGGATCGTGACCATCGCGAAGACGATCAACTTGACGATCGGTGCGGTCAGGCCCCTCACGGCACCATCACCTGCGTCCCGCGCAGGACCGGGGCCATCGACGACGCCGCCAGGTCGGAGACCTCGGCCGGGTCGGTGCCGGTCTGGTAGCCCAGCAGGTTCCGCACGAAGTCCAGCTCCCCACTGCTCCCGGCCAGTCCCCCGCTGCCGCCGCCGTCGGTGAGCCCGGACGGGAACGCGGAGGCCAGCGACAGGTCGGTGCCGGACCCGGTGCCCTCGCGCCCGGTCCGGGTGTCCCCGCCGGGGATGTCGGTCGGTCCGGTGCCACCCAGGCAGCGCGGGTTGCCGCTGACCGGGTTGTCGGCGGAGTCCACGCCGTCCAGCGGCGGGGCCGGGCAGTAGTACTCGCCCCGGGCCGCGGCCGCGATGATCCCGTCGATGTCGCCCAGGCCCCGGCAGTCCGGCCCGGAGACGTCGTCGTAGGCGGGCTGGTCGCCCGGGGCGTACGGGTTGCGCGGCGGGAGGGTGACCGTCAGGTCCAGGTTCAACGACGGGTCGCCGTCCGCGCCGAAGGCCTCGCTGATCAGCGGGTTGAAGCGGGTCAGCCCGTCGAGCAGGCACGGGTACTCCGGGGAGTACCGGGCGAACAGGCCCAGCACCGGCCGGGAGCCGGCAGCGAGCTGGATGAGGGCGTCCTCGTTGTCGGTCAGGAAGCCGGCCGCGGTCTGCGCCGACCCGCCCACCACGGTGAAGGTGCGGCGCAGCTGCTCGGCCTGGTCGGTCACCGTGGACGCGGTGACCGACAGGTCGTCCAGCACCGCCAGCAGGTCCGGGGCGGCGGCGGCGTAGGTGTCGGCGACGTCGGCCAGCAGCGAGACGTCGGCCTGCAGCTCGGGCAGCACGGTGGTGAGCTCCCCCACGTAGGCGCCGGTGTCGGCCAGGTTCTGCCCCAGCAGGTCCCCGCGGCCGCGCAGCGCGTCGGCGACGGCGCCCAGGGTGTAGGAGAGGTCGGCGGGGTCGACGGCCTGCAGCAGCGGGAGCAGGTCGTCGATCACCCGCTCGAGCTCGATGGCGTTCTCGCTGCGGTCCTGCGGGATGACGTCGCCCTCGGCCAGCCGCTCCGCCGTCGGCGCCTCGGGCAGCTGCAGGGCGACGAACCGCTCACCGAACAGGGTCTTGGGCAGCAGCCGGGCGCCGACGTTGGCCGGGATCTGGGCCAGGTGCTCGGGCTGGATGGCCAGCTCGATCTCCGCGCCGTCCGCGGTGGCCCGCACGGCGCGCACCTCGCCCACGATCACCCCGCGCACCTTCACGTCGCTGGCGGTCTGCAGCTGGTTGCCGATCGAGTCCGTCTGCAGCGTCACGGTGACCGCGCCGCTGAACGCCTTCTGGTAGGTCGCGACGGCGAGACCCAGCAGCAGCGCGATGACCACCAGGAAGGCCAGGCCCTGCAACCGCTGCCGGACGACGGCGCCCCTGCCCCGGCTCATCCTGCGATCCTCACCGTCGTCGTGGAGCCCCAGATGGCCAGGGACAGGAACAGGTCGATGACCATCACCGCCACGATCGAGAAGCGGACGGCCCGGCCCACCGCCAGACCCACCCCCGCCGGACCGCCACCGGCGCGGTAGCCGTAGTAGCAGTGGCTCAGGATGATCACGACGCTGAAGACCAGCACCTTGAGGAAGGACCACAGCACGTCCTGCGGGGGCAGGAAGAGGTTGAAGTAGTGGTCGTAGGTGCCCGGGGACTGCCCGTAGACCACCGTGGTGATCGTGCGGGTGGCGAAGAAGCTGGTGAGCAGGCCGATCACGTACAGCGGGATCACGGCGACGAAGCCCGCGACGATGCGGGTGGTGACCAGGAAGGGCAGCGAGGGCACGCCCATGACCTCGAGGGCGTCGATCTCCTCGTTGATCCGCATCGCGCCGATCTGGGCGGTGAACCCGCAGCCCACGGTGGCCGACAGCGCGAGCCCGGCGACCAGCGGGGCGATCTCGCGGGTGTTGAAGTAGGCGGAGAGGAACCCGGTGAACGCCGAGGTGCCCAGCTGGTCCAGCGCGGCGTAGCCCTGCAGGCCGACCTCGGTGCCGGTGAAGAAGGACAGGAAGGCGATGACGCCCACGGTGCCGCCGATGACCGCCAGCGCGCCGGTGCCGAAGCTGACCTCGGCCAGCAGCCGGAACGTCTCGCGCTTGTAGCGCTTGAGCGTGCGGGGGGTCCAGGCCAGCGCACGGCCGTAGAAGCCGAGCTGGTCGCCGAGGTCGTCCAGCGTGGTCAGCGGACGGCGGTAGACCGTGCGCACGATCCGCCGGGTGCGCACCTTGACCCGGTCGACGGGTGAGAGGAGGGCCATCGTCACTGGCCCTTCGGCGGCACGAGCTGGAAGTAGATCGCGGTGATCACGAAGTTCATCGCGAACAGCAGCAGGAACGTGATGACGACGGCCTGGTTCACCGCGTCGCCGACCCCCTTGGGCCCGCCTCCGGCGCGCAGGCCCTTGTAGGAGGCCACGATGCCGGCGATCAACCCGAAGACCAACGCCTTGATCTCCCCGGACCAGAAGTCCTCGACCTGGGCCAGCGCGCTGAAGCTGGCCAGGTAGGCCCCCGGTGTCCCGCCCTGCAGGATCACGTTGAAGAAGTAGCCGCCGGTGACGCCGACGACCGACACCAGCCCGTTGAGCAGCACCGCCACCAGCATCGAGGCCAGCACCCGCGGCACGACCAGGCGCTGGATCGGGGAGATGCCCAGCACCTCCATCGCGTCGATCTCGTCGCGGATCTTGCGCGCTCCGAGGTCGGCGCAGATCGCCGAACCGCCGGCCCCGGCGATGAGGAGGGCGGTGACGATCGGGCTGGCCTCGCGCAGCACCGCCAGCACCGACGCGGAACCGGTGAAGGACTGCGCCCCCAGCTGGCGGGTCAGCGACCCCAGCTGCAGGGCGATCACCGCGCCGAACGGGATGGCGACCAGCGCGGTGGGCAGGATCGTCACCGAGGCGACGAACCAGGTCTGCTGGATGAACTCACGCAGCTGGAAGGGCCGCCGGAACACCGCCCGGACGACGTCCAGGGCGAAGGCGAAGAGGTTGCCGCTGGCCCTGAGCGGGCGCAGCGGGGAGAGCGGGCCGTCGAGCAGCCCCGGCGCCTTCGGCCGCTCCCCGGGGGTCGCGCTCACGAGCGGCCCCGCGGGTCGGGCACGACCAGGTCGGCGCCGTCCTCGGTGCGCCACTCCCGGCCGGCCCCGGCGGTCGGGGTGTAGCTGCCGGAGTCGGCGAGCGCCAGGAGGTCGGCGGGCAGGCTGGCCCGGATCGCGTCGGCGGTCATCGGGTCGTAGGTGTGCAGCATCCGGGCCACCCGCTCCTGCCGGCGGCGGACGGCCTTGCGCTCGGGCAGGCCGGGGGTGGGCTCCAGCTGCGGGGGCACCGCCTCGCCACCGGAGGCACCCTTGGGACCCACGCCGTTGTGCTGGTCGCCCCCGCGGGCCTCCAGGGCGGCCATCTCGGCCTCGACCTGGGCGACGTCCTTCTCCTCGCTCATCCCGATCGGGCCCTCGCGGCGACCGTTGAGGAACTGCCGGACGACCGGCTCCTGACTGGTGAGCAGCTGCTCCCGCGGGCCGAACATCGCCAGGTGCCGCCGGAAGAGCAGGCCCAGGTTGTCCGGCACGGTGCGGGCGGTGCCGATGTCGTGGGTGACGATGAGGAACGTGGCGTCGATCTGGGCGTTGAGGTCCACGATCAGCTGGTTGAGGTAGGCCACGCGCACCGGGTCCAGCCCGGAGTCCGGCTCGTCGAAGAGGATCACCTCGGGATCGAGCACGAGGGCGCGGGCGATGCCGGCGCGCTTGCGCATGCCGCCGGAGATCTCCCCGGGGAGCTTCCCCTCGGTCCCGGACAGGCCGACCATGTCCATCTTCTCGCGCACGATCGCCCGGACCTCGGACTCGCTCTTCTTGGTGTGCTCGCGCAGCGGGAACGCGACGTTGTCGTAGAGGTTCATCGACCCGAACAGCGCGCCGTCCTGGAACAGCACCCCGAACAGCCGGCGGACGTCGTAGAGCTGGCGCTCGGAGCAGGTGACGATGTCGGTGTCGCTCATGACGATCGAGCCGCGCTCGGGCTTGAGCAACCCCACCAGGGACTTCAGGAACACCGACTTGCCCGTGCCGGACGGGCCGAGCATCACCGAGATCTCCCCGGGCGGGAGCGTCAAGGTGACGTCGGACCAGATGTTCTGGCTGCCGAAGGACTTCGTGAGCCCCTCCACGTGCACGGCGACGCCCACGTCCGACCTCCTCCACCGACCACGCTGCCGGTCCCCGTCGCGCCCCGCACCGTCGCGGGCCCCGGCCTCGGTGCACCACCGGGAGGGTGGCGCACGTCCTACTGGGGAGTAACGAAGAGGGAGGTTAGTGGTTACGTGGGTCACGGCAATCAGGTGGCCCGCGTCTCACCCCTCGGGGAGACGCCACAGGGGCCGCCCCCCTGACGGAGGACGGCCCCTGTGGGCGGTGCGGGTGGTGCAGTTACTTGACGGTCACCGTGGCGCCGGCGCCCTCGAGAGCGGCCTTGGCCTTCTCGGCAGCGTCCTTGGCGACCTTCTCCAGGACGGGCTTGGGCGCACCGTCGACGAGGTCCTTGGCCTCCTTGAGGCCGAGGGACGTGAGGGCGCGCACCTCCTTGATGACCTGGATCTTCTTGTCGCCGGCAGCCTCGAGGACGACGTCGAACTCGTCCTGCTCGGCAGCGGCCTCGGGGGCGGCACCGGCGGCCGCGGGGGCGGCAGCGGCGACCGGGGCGGCGGCGGTGACGTCGAAGGTGGTCTCGAACTCCTTGACGAAGTCAGAGAGCTCCAGGAGCGTCATCTCCTTGAAAGCGTCGAGCAGCTCGTCCGTGGACAGCTTGGCCATGATGTCTCCTTCTGGGTCAGTCGTCGCTGGCCGCGGGCGCGGCGTCAGCGTCGGTCGTGTCGGGGGTGGTGGGTGCAGCAGATGCGTCGTCGGCAGCCGGAGCGTCGGCGGCGGGCAGGCTCTCGCCGGCCGCCTCCTTCTTCTCCTGCAGCGCGGCAGCGAGCCGGGCGACCTGCGACAGCGGGGCCTGGAACAGCCCGGCGGCCTTGGTGAGGTTGCCCTTCATCGCGCCGGCCAGCTTGCCGAGCAGGACCTCACGGGACTCGACGTCGGCGAGGCGGGTGACCTCGGCGGCATCGACCGTGCGGCCCTCGACGACGCCGCCCTTGACGACCAGGGCCGGGTTGGCCTTGGCGAAGTCGCGGATGGCCTTGGCGGCCTCCACCGGGTCGCCGGAGATGAAGGCGATCGCGGTCGGGCCGTTGAGCAGCGGAGCCAGGTCGGAGAAACCGACCTCGTCCGCAGCCCGCTTCGTCAGG
>JAOPVM010000144.1 GCA_025966215.1 Klenkia sp. | reverse complement strand
CGCGACGGGGTGTCCAGGACCGGGGCCAGCGGGGCGACCACCAGCACCTGGCCCAGCACGAAGGCGGCGGTGCAGAACAGGGCGATCTCGGTGAGCAGTCGGGCCCCGCCCGCCCGCAGGCGGCCGTCGCCCAGGAGCACCAGCACACCGACGGCGCCCACCAGGTGGGCGGGCACGGAGGCCGCGGTGCGCCAGGCGTCGAGCTGTCCGGTGCCGTCTGCGACCAGCTCGGCCAGCGCAGCGGCCACCAGGCCGACGACGGGCGCGGCCCCGAGGGTGCGCCACCGGCGGGAGACACCGGACCGCCCGGTCCGGAGCAGGAGCAGGCCGGTCAGCACAGCGACGACGGACACGAGGGCGGCGGCGGCCAGCCTGCGGTCTGCGGTGGGCAGGGCGAGCACGCCGGCCAGCAGCACCAGGGACGTCAGTCCCAGGGGTGCCGCTCCTCGACGCAGGTGATCCACACGCTCAGTGTCGGCAGCTCGACGGAGCGTGAACAGGCGAGGCTCGCCGGGAGTCACCCGTTCGGGCGGTCCCGATGGTCACCGGAGTGTGACCACCGGGACCGGTGACTCAGCCGCAGATGGCGCCCTGAGCAGCCGAGCCGACCAGCTTGGCGTACTTGGCGAGCACGCCCCGGGTGTAGCGCGCGGGCGGCGGGGCCCAGCCCTCGGCCCGGCGGGCCAGCTCGTCGGCGTCGACGTGCAGGTCCAACGTGCGGGCGGCGAGGTCGAGCACGATCCGGTCGCCGTCCCGGATGTAGGCGATGGGTCCACCGTCGGCTGCCTCGGGGGCGATGTGGCCCACGCACAGCCCCGTCGTCCCCCCGGAGAAGCGGCCGTCGGTGAGCAGCAGGACGTCCTTGCCGAGCCCGGCCCCCTTGATCGCCCCGGTGACGGCGAGCATCTCCCGCATGCCCGGCCCACCCCGGGGGCCCTCGTAGCGGATGACGACGACGTCACCCTGCTTCAGGGTGCCCTCGGTGACCGCCTGCATCGCGCCGGCCTCACCGTCGAAGACCCGGGCGGTGCCGTCGAAGACCTCGGCGTCGAAGCCGGCGCTCTTCACGACCGCACCGTCCGGCGACAGCGAACCGCGGAGCACGGTCAGGCCGCCGGTCTTGTGGATCGGGTCGTCCATCGCCCGGATGATCGCACCGTCGGGGTCCTGCGGGCCGATGTGCGCGAGGTTCTCGGCCATGGTCCTCCCGGTCACGGTCAGGCAGTCACCGTGCAGCAGACCGGCGTCCAGCAGCGCCTTCATGACCACCGGGACGCCGCCGATGCGGTCGATGTCGGTCATCACGAAGCGGCCGAAGGGCTTCACGTCGGCCAGGTGCGGGGTCTTGTCCCCGATCCGGTTGAAGTCGTCGAGGGTGAGGTCCACGTCGGCCTCGTGCGCGATCGCCAACAGGTGGAGCACGGCGTTGGTGGAGCCACCGAGGGCCATCACCACGGTGATGGCGTTCTCGAACGCCTTCTTCGTCATGATGTCGCGAGCGGTGATGCCCTGGCGGAGCAGCTCGACGACGGCCTTGCCCGACTCCACCGCGTAGCCGTCGCGGCGGCGGTCCGGCGCCGGCGGGGCGGCGCTGCCGGGCAGGCTCATGCCCAGCGCCTCGGCCGCGCTGGCCATCGTGTTGGCGGTGTACATGCCGCCGCAGGCGCCCTCACCGGGACAGGTCGCCTTCTCGATCGCGGTGAGCTCCTCGCGGGTGATCTTGCCCGCGGCGCACGCCCCGACGCCCTCGAAGACGTCGATGATCGTCAGGTCCCGGTCCCCGAGCTTGCCGGGCATCGTGGCCCCGGCGTAGAGGAACACCGCGGCCAGGTCCAGCCGCGCCGCGGCCATCAGCATGCCGGGCAGCGACTTGTCGCAGCCGGCCAGCAGCACCGAGCCGTCCAGCCGCTCGGCGAACACCACGGTCTCGACCGAGTCGGCGATGACCTCGCGGGACACCAGGGAGGCGCGCATGCCCTCGTGGCCCATCGAGATGCCGTCGGAGACCGAGATGGTGCCGAACTCCAGCGGGAACCCGCCGCCCTCGTGCACGCCGGTCTTCACGGCCTTGGCCAGCCGGTCCAGACTCAGGTTGCAGGGGGTGATCTCGTTCCAGGACGAGGCCACGCCGATCTGCGGCTTGGCGAAGTCGTCGTCGCCCATGCCCACCGCGCGCAGCATGGCGCGGGCCGGGGCCTTGGCGTCGCCGTCGGTCACCTCGTGGGAACGGGGCTTGATCGAGGCGTGCGTCGGTGCGGGGGTGCTGGTGCGCGGTTCGTCGACGGTCGTCACGCCCGGATCGTATGCCCGCACGGCGACCCAGGGTCTGGGAGCATCGACGGACGTGAGCACTGCACAGCTGCGGATGAGCCGCACGGCGCTGGTCCCGGTGGTGATCCTGCTGGTGTGCGTCGTCCCGATCGCCGGCGCCGCCTGGTGGGGTCTCCCCCTGCTGCTGGTCCCCGTCGTCGCCGCGGCCTGGGTGCTGCGGGTCGGCGTCGACGTCAGCGCCACCGGGGTCACCCCGCGCAGCCTGCTGACCGCCCGCACCGTCCCGTGGGAGCAGGTCGCCGGCATCCGGGTCGGCGAGGACCAGGACCTGTGGCTGGTGCGCACCACCGGCACCGAGGTCCGGCTCCCCGTCGTCCGCGCCCGGGACCTGCCCCAGCTGTCCGCCGCCTCCCAGGGCCGCATCCCCGACCCCAGCGCCCCCTGACCCCCGCGGGAGGGGTACCCCCACCCACCCCCGCGGGCCGCGTGACGGTG
>JAOPVM010000073.1 GCA_025966215.1 Klenkia sp. | reverse complement strand
CCGTACCCCCTCACCGGTGACCGAGGCCCTGGCACCCGCGCTCCTCGACGAACTCCGCGGCACCGCCGCCGACCTCGAACGCAGCCACGCCGACGTGCTGGACATCGAGTTCACCGTCGAGCGCTCGGTGCTGTTCTTCCTGCAGGTGCGCAGTGCGAAGCGGACGCCGGAGGCGGCGGTGCAGATCGCGGCGGACCTCCTCGCCGAGGGTGGCGTCGACCCGGCGGCGGCGCTGCGGGCCGTGAGCGTCGAGCAGGTCCGTCAGGTCCAGCGGCCGGGGTTCGACGAGACCGAGGTCGCCGACGCGCGCACCGCCGGCCGGGTGCTCACCACCGGCATCGGGGCCTGCCCCGGCCAGGTCGCCGGTGAGCTCGTGCTGGACCCCGACCGGGCCGTGGAGCGGGCGGAGGCCGGCGTCCAGGTCGTCCTGGCCCGGGCCATCACCAGCCCGGCCGACCTGCACGGGATGATCGCGGCCGAGGGGATCGTCACCGCCACGGGGGGTTCCACGAGCCACGCCGCCGTCGTCGCCCGGGCCCTGGGCACCTGCTGCGTCGTCGGCGCCGGGGAGGTGCAGATCGACGAGCGGGCCCGGACGCTGACCGTTGCCGGTCGGGTCCTGACCGAGGGCGACGAGGTCTCCCTCGACGGTGCCAGCGGCGAGTTCTTCGCCGGCCGCATCGCCACGTCGTCCCCCGTGGACGGCACCGCGGCGATGACCTCCCTGCTGCGCGCAGCCTCGGAGGCGTCGGGGTGTTCGGTCTTCTCCCGGGTGACGCTGCCCGGGGACGTCGACCGCGCCCGCGAGGCCGGCGCCACCGGCCTGGTCAGCGCCATCGACGACGTGCTCGCCGCCACCGGCCACCTCGACGGGCTGGTCGACGGGCTGATGGACGGCGCGCAGAAGGACGACGGCTTCGCCCGGCTCGCGGACCTGGTGGAGGCCGAGCTCGCACCGCTGCTCGCGGCTGCCGGGGGCCTGGAGGTCGGGGTCCGGGCGATCGACCTGGTGGCCGACGAGTCACGTGAGGTGCTCCAGCAGACCGCCGTCACCACCCGGCACCCCGAGCTGTCCCTGCCGCTGGGCAAGGCCGGCCTGGTGGAGGCCCAACTGCGCGGCCTGACCCGCGCCCTGGAACGAGCGTCCGGGGACGGACCCTCCCCCGTCCACCTCGCCGTCCGGCACGTCAGCGACGGCGGGGAGGCCGCGTCCCTGGCCGAGCTCGGTGCCTCCGTCGGCGACACGGTGTCGGCGGGGGCCTACCTGACCTCGCCCCGCGCCTGCGCCCGGGGTGCGGAGATCGCCGAGCACGTGCCGGTGCTGTGGGTCGAGGTGCGGGCGCTGCAGGCGGCCGTGTTCGGCATCCCCGCCCGGCACCTGCTCACCGCCCAGCCGTTGGACGACTACCTCGAGCGGGGGCTGCTGTCGGTCGACCCGCGCGCCGACCTCGACCCTTTGGTGGAGGACCTGCTGCGCGGGGTGGTGGCCGGGCAGGGGACGGTGCCGTCCACGGTGGGGATCCGGGTCTCGGGACAGGTGTCGGAGAAGGTCGCGGCCCAGCTGTACCGGTTGGGCTTCCGCCGCTTCGCCAGCGACGTCGGCGAGGTGCGCCCGCTGCTCCTGGCCCTGGGCAAGGCCGCTCTGGCCGGCTGAGAGAGGGAGGGCCCGTCCGGGCGATCCGGACGGGCCCTCGTCGTGCTGGTGACGCGACCGGCTCAGCGCACGACCCGACGGACGGCGTCCAGGAGCTCGGCAACCGACCGATCCGGCGTACGCGGCGGGCCGGGGTCGACGGTGCGCACTGACAGGGAGCGCCGACGGGCACGACGGATCCCGGCGGCGCCGGCCACCGAGTCCGGGGCCGTGGCGGCGCAGTCCTCGCAGCAGGCGGCAGCCAGAGGTGCCGCCGGCGCCGCGGGCACCGCGCAGGCGCCGGACGACGGGAGCTGGGCGCGGTCACCCAGCAGGTGGGCGGTGAGCTCCTGCGGCCAGAGGGCCACGAACTCGGCGCCCGCGGCGGTCAGCTCGTCGGCGGCGTGCATCCCCCAGGCGACCCCGACGGCCCGGATCCCGACCTCGAGGGCGTCGCGGACGTCGCCGGCGGTGTCGGTGACCAGCACGGTGGACTCCGGGCGGGGTGCCTGCCGGGCGCCGACCTCGTCGTAGTCGGCCGAGCAACGTCGCCCGAACGTGTTGCCCGGGTCGGCCAGGAAGGTCCGCATGGCGGTGCGCTTGTCCGGGGTGACGTCCCCACCGAAGACGTGTGCGACGCAGTAGGCGAGGTCGTTGCCGGCCAGGACACGGCGCATCACCTGCATGGCGTTGGAGGACATCACCGCCACCGTGCAGTGCTCGGCCAACCGGCGGACGACGTCGCCGATGCCGGGCACCAGGGGCGGGTCGTACTCGGCGCGCAGCAGGTGCAGGAAGTGCTGCTTGACCTCCTCGGCCTGAGCCTCGTCCCGGCACAGGGCACCCAGGGACTGGTACACGTTGCCCTGGAAGAGCTCGAAGTACTGCTCGGGACGGTCCACGCCGAGCTCGAAGCGGCGGTTGACCTTCTCGAACACCGTCCACGACGCGACCCTGGTCTGCACCAGGGTCCCGTCGAGGTCGAACACGACCGCCTCGACCGGCTCGGCGGCCCCGCGTGGCTCACCCAACGGGACCAGGTCCCTGCGCTGCCCGGTGGTGCAGGGCACCCAGCTCGCCCATGCCCACGAAGTCCATGCACTCCCCGTAGCCCGTCTGGCCGTCCACGGTCCACCGCAGCAGGCTGTTGTGGCCGACCACCCCGGGCTGGGACTGCCAGGGGAACGTCGTCAGCGCCGCACCCCGGACGTCCCAGGTGCGGCCGGTCTCGTCCTCCACCTCGAGGGTGATCGCCTCGGGGTACAGCCCCGACCTGCGGGTGGTCCCCGAGCCGCGAACCAGGCCCCGCACCTGCCCGTGGTCCAGGACGTAGCCGTGGGTCAGCTGCAGCGGGGACTCCCCGTCCGGGCCGCCGTCGGTGCTGAAGTCGAAGAGGCCGTGCACCGCGAGGTCGCGCGAGACGTGGGCGTGCATCCAGCTCAGCCGGGAGGTCTGCCGCTCGGCCCGGACACCCCAGCTGTGGTCCATGGTGGAGACGCAGTCGATGGGCGTGGTCACCCCCCGCAGGGCGATCTCGCCCTCCACGTGGCCCGTGGAGTCGAAGTGCCCCGCGTAGGCGTGACCCCAGGTCTTGGTCATGTCCTTGACCGCGGCCATGGGGTCCATCGCCGGGTCGTTGATGTCGTAGGGCTCCATCAGCGCCGTCCAGCGGAAGTGCAGCTCGAGGTCGGCCGCGGCGTCGCTGTAGGACACGTCCCACACCCGGTTGGGGTCGGTGCACACCACCTTCAGACCGTTGGCCAGCTCGTAGTCCAGCAGGTTCGAGGGCTGCGGGACGACGAGGTGCTCCCAGGCGTCCCAGTAGTCGGCCGCCCACGGGGTGCTCACCCGGCGGCTGTTGACCGAGACTGTCGACCCCACCACCCCCAGGGGCTCCCGGAACAGGCCGTAGACCCCGATGTTCATCGGGGTCGCGGTGTCCTGGCCGGCGTAGAGGCCGAAGTAGTTGGTCTCGGCCCACAGCGGGTCGTCGACGGTGGGCGCGTGGAACTGGGCGTCCTCTGGACCGATCACCGAGAGCCTCCTCCGAGCGGGGAGCCGGGAGGCGGCACTGCCCCACCGACGTGTCCTGCGCCACACACGTTCCCGGCCGCGGACCCGCCCAACCAGGGCGGCCGAG
>JAOPVM010000065.1 GCA_025966215.1 Klenkia sp. | reverse complement strand
CCGTAGGCCCCGATCATCTCGTCGGGGGTGACCATGTTCTTCAGGCTCTTGCCGATCTTCCCGTACTCGCGGTCGACCGGCTGGTCCTCGTAGAAGAAGGCCCCGTCGCGCTCCACGACATCGGCCGCGGGCACGTAGAAGCCGCGGGAGTCGGTGTAGGCGAAGGCCGAGATGTAGCCCTGGTTGACCAGCCGGCGGAAGGGCTCCTCGGAGGACACGTGGCCCAGGTCGAAGAGCACCTTGTGCCAGAACCGGGCGTACAGCAGGTGCAGGACGGCGTGCTCGACACCGCCCACGTACAGGTCCACGCCACCGACGTCGCCCGCCGACCGCGGGCCCATCCAGTAGGCCTCCAGAGACGGGTCGACGAACTGCTCGTCGTCGGCCGGGTCCAGGTAGCGCAGGTAGTACCAGCAGGAGCCGGCCCAGTTGGGCATCGTGTTGGTCTCCCGGCGGTACTCCCGCGGCCCGTCGCCCAGGTCCAGGGTGGCCGTCGTCCACTCGGTCGCCCGGGACAGCGGCGGCTCGGGGGCAGAGGTGGCGTCGTCGTCGGCGAAGGTCTTCGGGGAGTAGTCGTCGACGTCGGGCAGCAGCACCGGCAGCTGGTCGGCCGGCACGGCGACGGGCAGGCCGGCGTCCGGACCGTCGACGGCGTAGACGATCGGGAACGGCTCACCCCAGTAGCGCTGCCGGCTGAACAGCCAGTCGCGCAGCTTGTAGGTCGTCGTCGACTCGCCGTGGCCACCGGCGACCAGCCACTCGGTGACGGTCGCGATGGCGGTGGCCTTGTCCAGGCCGTCCAGGGACAGCTGGTCGTTGGAGCTGTTGATCATGGGTCCGGACCCGGTGAAGGCCCCGCCGGCGAAGCCCTCCGGCGGCTGCACGGTGCGGACCACGGGCAGCCCGAACACGTCGGCGAACTCGAAGTCGCGGGTGTCCTCCCCGGGCACGGCCATGATCGCGCCGGTGCCGTAGCCGGTCAGCACGTAGTCGGCGATGAAGACCGGCAGGTCACGCCCGGTCAGCGGGTTGACCGCCGTCGTGCCCAGCCAGACGCCGGTCTTGTCCCGGCCCTCGGCCTGCCGGTCCATCTCCGACCGCCGGGATGCCTGCAGCTGGTAGGCCGTCACCGCCTCGGCCGGGGTGGCCGCGCCCGCCGTCCAGCGCGGGTCGGCGTCCGCCGGCCACGCGTCGGCGGTCAGCGCGGAGACCAGCGGGTGCTCGGGGGCCAGCACCAGGTAGGTGGCGCCGAAGAGGGTGTCCGGACGGGTCGTGAAGACCTCGACCGTCTCGTCGCCGACGGAGAACCCGATGCGCGCGCCGGCCGAGCGGCCGATCCAGTTGCGCTGCATCTGCTTGAGCGAGTCGGTCCAGTCCAGCCGGTCAAGGTCGTCGATCAGCCGGTCGGCGTAGGCCGTGATCCGCATCATCCACTGGGTCAGCGGGCGCCGGAACACCGGGAAGTTGCCCCGCTCGGACCGCCCGTCGGCGGTGACCTCCTCGTTGGAGAGCACGGTGCCCAGCCCGGGGCACCAGTTCACCGGGGCCTGGTTCAGGTAGGCCAGCCGGTGCAGGTCGACGACCTGCCGGCGTTCGACCTCGGTCAACTGCGCCCAGGGCCGGTCGAAGGGGTTGGTGTCGGGCTCGCGGGTGCCGGCGTCCAGCTCGGCGACCAGCTCCTCGATCGGCCGGGCCTTGTCCGCGGCCGTGTCGAACCAGGCGCCGAAGACCTGGGTGAAGATCCACTGGGTCCACTTGTAGTAGCCGGGGTCGATCGTGGCGAAGGTGCGCCGGGTGTCGTGGTCCACGCCCAGCCGGCGCAGCTGCGCCGAGATCGCTGCGATGTTGGCCTCGGTGGTGACCCGGGGGTGCTGCCCGGTCTGGACGGCGAACTGCTCGGCCGGCAGTCCGAAGGCGTCGTAGCCCATCGGGTGCAGCACGTTGTGGCCGTCCATCCGCAGGAAACGGCTGGTCACGTCGGTGCCCAGGTAGCCCAGCGGGTGCCCGACGTGCAGCCCGGCTCCCGAGGGGTACGGGAACATGTCCATGACGAACGCCTTGGGCCGGTCGGCGACCCGCTCGAAGCCCGTGGCCAGGTGGCCGGTCGGGTTCGGGGTGTGGAAGGTGCCCTCGGCCTCCCAACGGTCCTGCCAGGCCAGCTCGATCTGCTGGGCGAGCGCCGGGGTGTAGCGGTGCGCGGGGACGGCGTCGGGGCTGGGCTGGCTCATCGCGGGACTCCTGGGGGCTGCGTGCCGGTGGGTGGGCAGAAAAAAACCCCTCACACAGGAGGGGGGACCGTGGTGACCTGGGCGGGAGCGGTCAGCACGGCCTCGGGAGGAGCAGTCCACCGGACACGGGCCGAGATTACCCCGGGGCGGGCGGTCCTCCCCCACGCGGAGCCCGGGGCCGGGGCGCGAACCGGGTCGCGCCCCGGCAGCGCCACGGGTCACACCTGTCGCTTCGGGGTGTGCCCGGGGCCCGATCCGGGCAGGATGACCGCCGAGACGATCAACCCGGAGGTGCGTCAGTGTTCCGCAAGAAGAGCCATGCCCAGGTCATCGGCGCAGAACTGCAGGAGGGCCTCGCCCACATCGGTTCGGCGGTCACCGAGGCCGGTCGGGCCACCGCGGAGCAGCTCGGCCCGCGCTACGAGGCGGCCAGCAAGGCCGCGCAGAAGACCCTCGAGAGGGACGTCACGCCGCGGCTCGAGGCCGCCGTCGCAGCGGTCGGCCCCAGGCTGGAGGCTGCCCGCGACGCGCTGGAGCCCCGCATCGAGG
>JAOPVM010000056.1 GCA_025966215.1 Klenkia sp. | reverse complement strand
TGCGCGGCTCCGGGCTGGGCCGCCCCGGTCGAGCCGCCCACCGGCACGAGCCCCGCCGGCACGCCTGCCACCGGGTCGCGCAGCGCGACAGCCGGCGGCAGGGCGACCCCGGCCGCGGTGAGCGAGTCGACGTAGGCCTGCCAGTTGGCCGCCGTCCGGGCGTTGACCTCCACCTGCTCGGCCTGCAGCTGGGCGAGCTGGCGGTCCACCGCGCCCAGGGCCCGGTCCAGGTCGGCGGTGACCGCCGAGGCCGCGGCCTCCAGCTCGCCCACCTGGGCGGCTACCTGGTCGGCCTGCGCCGCGCTGCCGGCCAGGGCCTGGTCGGCGGCCGCCTGCTCGGCCAGCGCGGCCTGTCGCCGGGACTCCGCCGCGGTGAGCACGTCGTCGGCGGCGTCGTCGACGAGGTCGAGGTAGCCCATCGCCGCCACGACGTCCCCCGGGTCGCTGCCGGCCAGCAGCAGGGAGAGCGCCGTGGGGGCCCCGCCGTCCCGGTAGACGGCCGCGGCGTAGCGGCCGACGGCCACCTGCTCGGTGGCCAGGGCCGTCTCCGCGTCGGCCACCCGCGTGGCTGCGGCGTCTGCGGCCTGCTGCGCCTGCGCCAGCCCGGTCTGGGCGGCGGCCACGGCGGCCTGGCGTTCCTGCAGGTCGCCCTGCACCTCGGCGGCCCGGGTCTGCAGGTCGGTGAGCTCGGCGCTGTCCAGGACCCCGGTGGTGCCGCCGGGCTGGGAGCTGGGGGCCGCGGTGGCGGTGGGGGCGCCCAGGCCGAGGACGGCGAGCACCGTCCCGACGACCAGCACCGACGACACCCGACGACGTCGCACCCCGTCCCACCTCCTGCTCACCCGCGGCGACGGCGTCGTCGACCTCCGGGCACAACGAGCAGATGGTGCCGGGGTGATGCCCGCCACGCACGCCGGAGGAGGCCCACCTCACCCGCACGTGTGTTCGACCCGACGGCGCGTCGGGGCCGGGACTGTCGGACCCCCGACCTAGCGTCCGCGACGTGCCCGGTCCCCTCCTCCCCCAGCCCGTGCTCCCGCGTCGCTTCGAGCAGGTCTCGATCGACGACCTGGGCACCCCGCTCGCCGAGGTGACCTTCGTGGTCGTCGACCTGGAGACCACCGGCGGCTCGGCGCACACCGACGCGATCACCGAGATCGGCGCGGTGAAGGTCCGGGCCGGGGAGGTGGTCGGGGAGTTCCAGACCCTGGTCGACCCCGGCCGCGACATCCCGCCCTACATCAGCGTGCTCACCGGCATCACCTCGATGATGGTGGCCGCCGCCCCCCGGATCGACAGCGTGCTGCCGCACTTCCTGGAGTTCGCCCGGGGCACCGTGCTCGTGGCCCACAACGCCCCCTTCGACCTGGGCTTCCTCCGGGCGGCGTGCGCGGCGTCGGGGCTGGCCTGGCCGGCGTTCGCCTCGGTGGACACCGCGGTGCTGGCCCGGCGGCTGCTCACCCGCGACGAGGTGCCCAACTGCAAGCTGGGCACGCTGGCGCCGTTCTTCTCCGCCCGCACCACCCCCACGCACCGCGCGCTGGACGACGCGCAGGCCACCGTGGACGTGCTGCACGGGCTCTTCGAGCGGCTGGGCCCCCTGGGGGTGACCTCGCTGGAGGAGCTCACCGGGCTCACCCGGCAGGTCGACCCGCAGCGCCGCAAGAAGCGGCACCTGGGCGCGCACGTGCCGCACGGTCCTGGGGTCTACGTCTTCCGCGGTCCCCGCGACGAACCGCTCTACGTGGGGACGTCGACGGACCTGCGCTCCCGGGTGCGCAGCTACTTCTCCGCCGGTGAGCAACGCACCCGGATGACCGAGATGGTCGGGCTCGCCCAGCGGGTGGAGGCGCTGCCGTGCGCGCACGACCTGGAGGCGTCGGTCCGCGAGCTCCGGCTGATCGCCGAGCACAAGCCGCGGTACAACAGGAGGTCCCGGTTCCCCGAACGGGCGCTGTGGGTGCGGTTGACCGACGAGCCGTTCCCACGGCTGTCGGTGGTCCGCCGGGTCCGGCCCGGCGCCGGGGTGTTCCTGGGTCCCTTCCCCGACCGGCGGGCCGCGGACGCCGCCGTCGCCGCCGTGCACGAGGCGCTGCCCATCCGGCAGTGCAGCGGCAGGCTGGCCGTGCGCCCGCAGGGCACCGCCTGCGCACTGGCCGACATGGGCCGCTGCGGCGCCCCCTGCACCGGCGCCCAGTCGCGCGAGGAGTACGCCTCGGTGGCCGAGGTCTTCGCCGCCGCCGTGGCGTCGGACCCGGTCCGGTTGTGCACGCCGCTGCTGGAACGGGTGGAGCGGCTGGCCGGCGAGGGCCGCTTCGAGGACGCCGCGGTGCTGCGCGACCGGGTGGCCGTGCTGGTCCGGGCGGTGCGCCGCCGTCAGCGGCTGGAGCTGCTGGCCGGGGTCACCGAGTTGTCCCTGGCCCGCCCCGACGGCGCCGGCGGCTGGGCGCTGTCGGTGGTCCGCCGCGGTCGGCTCGTGGCCGCCGGCGTCGCCGAGCGCGGCACCTCGGTCCGCGACCACCTGGCCTCGCTGAAGGTCACCGCCGAGACCCCGGTCGGCCCGGACGGGGAGCTGGCCGCCACCGTCGACGAGACCGAACTCGTGCTGCGCTGGCTGGAGAAACCGGGCACCCGGCTCGTCGAGGTCACCGGCACGCTGGCCAGCCCGGTCCCCGGCACCGGCGCCTTCAGCTCCTTCCTGGACCGGGTCGATGCCGGTCGCGGGGCCCGCGACCCGTTCGCCGACGGCCGCAGCCTGGGCACCCGGGCCCGGCCCGAACGGGTCCGGGCCGGTGAGCCGGGTCCACGCCGTCGGGCGGCGCTAGCCTCCCGGGTGTGATCACCGCCATCGTCATGATCGACGCCGCCACCGACTCCATCGGCGAGGTGGCCGCAGCGATCGCCGACCTCGAGGGAGTCAGCGAGGTCTACTCCGTGGCCGGGGACGTCGACCTGGTCGCCCTGGTCCGCGTCCGGGAGTTCGAGGAGGTCACCGAGGTCGTGGCCGGCCGGATCAACAAGGTCCCCGGCGTCATCGACACCGCCACCCACATCGCCTTCCGGGCCTACTCCAAGCACGACCTGGAGTCCGCCTTCTCCCTCGGCTTCGATTGAGGAGAGTGGGCCCTGCCGCTAAGCCGACTCGCGGATCTGCTGGCTGAGGGTCGCCCAGCGGTCCAGCAGGGCCGAGGCGCGGCCGTCGTCCACCGCGGCAGCGGCGCGTTCGATGCCCCGGGCCAGGTCCTCGTGGAGTCGGCCGGCGCGCTCGTCGAAGGCGACCAGCGCCGCGGCGGCGTTCAGCAGCACGGCGTCGCGGACCGGTCCGCGTTCCCCGGCGACCAGCCGGCGCACCACGTCGGCGTTGTAGGCAGGGTCACCGCCGCGCAGGGCGTCGGGGGCGGGCTCGGCCAGCCCGAGGGCGGCCGGGTCGACCCGGTCGGGCACCACCTCACCGTCGCGCACCACCCACACCGAGGACGTCGTCCCCGTCGTGAGCTCGTCGAGCCCGTCGTCCCCACGGAAGACCAGCGCCCGGGTGCCCCGGTCGGCCAGCACCTCGGCGAGCACCGGTGCCATCCGCCGGTCGGCGCAGCCGATCGCGGCGGCCACCGGGCGGGCCGGGTTGTTCAACGGCCCCAGGAAGTTGAAGACGGTGCCGATGCCCATCTCCCGCCGCGGCGCCGCGGCGTGCCGCATGCCCGGGTGGACGACCGGTGCGAAGAAGAACCCGATGCCCGCCTCGGCCACACAGCGAGCCACCCCGGCGGCCGGCAGGTCGATGGCCACACCCAGGGCCTCGAGCACGTCGGCGGCACCCGAGGAGGAGGACGCCGCCCGGTTGCCGTGCTTGGCCACCGGCGTGCCTGTCGCGGCCGTCACCACCGCGGCCATCGTGGAGATGTTCACCGTGTGGGCACCGTCCCCGCCGGTGCCGACGATGTCGACGCAGGCCACCGGCAGCTCGACGGGCGTGGCCTGCTCCAGCATCGTGGCGGCCATCCCGGCGACCTCCGCGGGGGCCTCGCCCTTGGCCCGGAGCGCGACGGCGAACCCGGCGACCTGGGCCGAGGTGGCGGCGCCGGTCATCACCTCGCGCATCGCCCAGGCGGTGTCGGCGGCGGCCAGGTCCTGTCCCGACAGCAGGCGCGTCAGCAGCCCCGACCAGGTCGGGGTGGGGGTGGTCGACACGGTCAGCCGTGCACGGCGGGTCGAGCGGCACGGTCCCGGAGCAGACCGGCGACCACCTCCGGGGCGACCAACGGGTCGACCGGGTGGGCCAGGGTGGCGTCGGCCATCGACCAGTGGGCCAGCCAGCGATCGGCCTGCCGGGCGATCAGCACCACCAGCGGCGGGCAGTCCGCGATCTCGTGCGTCAACTGTCGGGCGATCCCCATCCCGCCGGTGGGCTGGGCCTCCCCGTCGAGCACACACAGGTCGACGCTCCCGGCGTCGACGGCGGCGACCACCTCGGCCCCGGTGCCGCACTCCAGGTAGGCGACCGGACCCACGTCGGCGGCGGGGAAGGTCCCCAGGGCGGTCCGGACGGCGTCCCGGACCTCGGGCCGGTGGCTGAAGACCAGGACGGTGGCCGGGGCAGCGGCTGCGCTCACGCAGGCGACCCTAGTGCCCCGACGGCGGGGACCCGGCCAGACTCGGGGGCAGAACACAGGTCGATCACGGCTTCGCCACACCGACGACCCGCAGTCGTCTCCCCCGTGCACCGGTGCCATGATGAGCCGGTGACAACGGCCCCCGTGGCGAGCAGCACCTTCGACACCTCGCGGGTGCACTCCCTGACTCGACCGAACATGGTCAGCGTCGGCACGATCATCTGGCTCGCCAGTGAGCTGATGTTCTTCGCCGGCCTGTTCGCCATGTACTTCACCGCCCGCGCCCGCGCAGGCGACCCCTGGCCACCGGCGCCGACCGAGCTGGACCTGCCGTACGCCCTGGTCTTCACGATCATCCTGGTGGCGTCCTCCGTGACCTGCCAGCTCGGCGTCTTCGCGGCGGAGAACGGCAACGTCTACGGCCTGCGGCGCTGGTTCACGATCACCTTCGTGATGGGTCTGGTCTTCGTGCTGGGCCAGGCGAACGAGTACCGCGTGCTCGTGACCGAGCACGGGACGAGCATCTCCTCGTCGACCTACGGATCGGTCTTCTTCCTGACCACCGGCTTCCACGGTCTGCACGTCATCGGTGGCCTCATCGCCTTCGTGTTCGTGCTCATCCGGTCCACCATGGGCCGATTCACGCCAGCCCAGGCGACCTCGGCGATCGTGGTCTCCTACTACTGGCACTTCGTCGACGTCGTGTGGGTCGGGCTCTTCGCCACGATCTACCTGATCCGCTAGGGAACCGGTGTCCTCCACGAACCCCACCCCCGACGCCCCGGCCGAGTCCGGCCGCGTCGGGATGCGTGCCCGTCTCCGTCGCTCCGCCGACGGGACCCCCGCCTCCGCCGCACGGGCCCGTCGTCGGTCCAAGCAGCGCCGCCGGCTCACCAACGTCGCCGGCCTGATGGCCGCCCTCGTGCTGACCGGGGTCGGCTACTCCGCCGTCGCCCCGGCCAACGCCGCCCCCGAGACGACGGCCAGTGAGTCCAGCGCGGTCGAGGCCGGCCAGGCGCTGTACGAGCGCAGCTGCATCAGCTGCCACGGCAGCAACCTGCAGGGCGTCTCCGACCGGGGCCCCTCGCTCATCGGCGTCGGCGAGGCCTCGGTCTACTTCCAGGTGCACTCCGGCCGCATGCCGCTGGCCCGCCAGGAGGCCGACGCCGCCCGCAAGCCCCCGGTGTTCAACGACGCCGAGATCGAGCAGCTGATGGCCTACGTCCAGGCCAACGGTGGCGGCCCGACGCTCCCCTCCGGTGACCTGCGCGACGGCGACCTGGCCCAGGGCGGTGAGCTGTTCCGGCTCAACTGCGCCTCCTGCCACAACTTCG
>JAOPVM010000037.1 GCA_025966215.1 Klenkia sp. | reverse complement strand
ACAGCGGGCGGCCGTCGAGCTCCCACTTCTTGCGGCCGCCGTCGATCAGCTTGACGTCGCGGTGGCCGTAGACCTTGAAGTACCAGTAGGCGTAGGCGGCGAACCAGTTGTTGTTGCCGCCGTAGAGCACCACGGTGTCCTCGTTGCTGATGCCCTTGGCGCTGAGCAGCGCGGAGAAGGCCTCGCGGTCGACGAAGTCGCGGGACCCGGCGTCCTGCAGGTCGCTCTGCCAGTCCAGCTTGACGGCGCCCTCGAGGTGGCCTCCGTCGTAGGCGGCGGTGTCCTCGTCGACCTCGACGAAGACGAGGCCGGCGTCGCCCAGGTGCTCCTGGGCCCAGTCGGTGCTGACGAGTACGTCGGTACGGCTCATGGGTGTTCCTCCTGTGTGTGCGGTCTGGGGGGTGTGCAGGTCAGGCGGTGCGCGCGCGACGGGCGAGCAGGTACAGCTCGCAGCCGAGACAGAACCCGACGGCGGCGTTGAGGAGGGCGGCCACGAGGGCCAGCCCGGTGGCGAGGAACCCGACGGCCGGGGCACCGGCGAGGAAGCCGACGGTGCCCACGAGGGCGAAGCCGAAGCCGACGAGCTGGGCGAACCGCGGCGGGGCCTCGGCCTCCCGCTCGCGGACCGGCCCCAGTCGCGGGGCGACCAGGGTCCTGAACAGCAGGCCGTACGGGGCGTACCGCAGCCCGGCGAAGGCGCCGACGGCGAAGACCACCGCCTGGACGGCGAGCAGCCAGCCGCTGCCGGTGAGCAGCACGACCGCGAGGACGACGGTGGTGACCCACGCGCCGAAGCGGGGGCCGCGGACGTCGACCTGCGGTGCGGACGTGCGGGACTGCTGGGGAGTTGTCACGGTGTGGGGCCTTCCGACGGCGGTCAGGGCACGTCGAGGCGGGTCGTCAGCCTCGTCAGGAGGCGCGACACAGGCAGCTGCCCAGGCGGCACAGGTCCACTGTGCGTCGCCGAGTCAGCAGGGTGCCCACGGCGCGAGGGTAGCAACACCCGGGGCGCGGGGTGATCACGAGGCAGGACCGGCCGGGGCGTGCGCGTCCACCAGGGCGCGCAGCTCGTCGGGCCGGGGGGCGCCGCTGCTGCGGCCCAGCACGGTGCCGGCGCGGTCCAGGTAGAACAGCGTCGGGGTGCGTCGGACGTCCAGGGCACGGACCGCCTCGAGCTGGCTCTCGGCGTCCACGTGGACGGCGGCCAGGCCGGGGTGGGAGGTCTGCAACTGGGTCAGCCGGGCCTTGGTGGCCCGGCAGGGCGCGCAGAAGGCGGTGGCGAACTGGACGACGGTGAGGTCGGCGTCCTCGGGCCGGACGCCCAGTGAGCGCAGCACGTCGGTCGTCCTCGTCACGTCGTCCCCCGCCCGGTCGGTGCGGACCGCGCCGCTGCGGCTGCGCAGCCACCAGGCTGCCAGGCCGGCCACCACGAGGGCGACCAGCAGCACGACGGCACCGGTGGAGTCCACGAACCGCCCAACACGACCGGGGTGGTGGGGATTCCCGGCCCTCTCACTCCAGGACGACGTCGGTGGCCGCGACGGTGACGTCGATGCCGGTGTCCGTGGTCTCCAGCCCGGTGAGCTGCAGGCCGAGGGGCAGCGCAGGGATCGTGTAGCGGACGTCGAGCAGGTCCTGGGCGGCCTCGAGCAGGACGTCGGGGACGTCGATGCCGGCCCCGGAGGCCTGCTGCACGTCGATCACCAGGTCCTGCCCGTCGAGGGCCACCTGGCCGGCCGCGGTGAGCCGGATCGACTGGCCGAGCACCTCCACGGTGCGGGTCACCCGCACCCCGTCGCCCTCCCGGGTCAGCTCGACGTCCCCGTCGATCTGGGAGGAGACCAGTCCGTACGTCAGCGCGGCCCGGCCGGCCAACCGGTCGACCGGGATGGCCGAGACCTGACCGCCGACGACGTCGGACAGCGGCACCTGCACCCCCTGCAGCGACACCTCGGCGCTGCCGCCCTCGGGCAGGCCCAGGTCGGCGGCGGTGAGCGCCAGCCGGACGTCGGAGTACCGGCCCTCGACGGCCTGGGTGAGGAAGGGGAACCCGGTGATGTCGACGTCGGGCTCGCCGGCGAGCTGGCCCTGCCGCGCGACCTGGGCGGCCACCTGGTCCTCGGCGAGGACCACCCCGACCCGGTCGGCGGCCACGAGCAGGCCGAGCAGGACGAGGACGGTGATCAGCAGGCCCTTCACCGGCCCGATCCTCCCCGAGCGCCGGTCCGGACGCTCAGAGGCTGGTCAGGGCCAGGGCGTAGGCCACCGGCACGGCGCCGGCGAAGGGCAGCACCGCCTGCACGACCGGCAGCGCCCACCCGCGCTGCGGTCGCTCGGCCACCACGTAGCTGGCCCCCACGGCCACCAGCGCGGCGACCCCGGCCACGGCGGCGCCCGTGGTGGCCGCCGACAGGCTGTCCACCAGCTCCCCCGGGGTGCGCCGCAGGACCGACACCGCGACACCGGCGAGCACCGCCAGCAGCAGCGCCACGAGCCCGCGGGGGACGCCGGGGGCGATCTGCGGGCGGGGCAGCAGCAGGTCGACGAGGTGACCGACCAGCAGGGCGGCGCCGATCACCAGCACCGTGGTGTCCACGGCGCGGTCGGCGTCGGCGTCCCCGGCCCGAGTGAGCAGCACGGCCAGCGCGCACACCACGCACACCAGCATCACCACGCCGGCCAGCGAGGCGACCAGGTAGCGGCGGGGGGCCGGGCGGGCCATCTGGTGCAGCACCGCCACGAGCAGCCCGGGGCCCAGCACGACCAGCAGCATGCCGGGCTGCGGGCGGTCCGGGAGCGCCATCAGGAGGTCCGCCCCGATCGCGGCGGCGGCCCCGATGGCCAACGACCCGACGAACCCGCGGATCCCGGTGGCGGTCACCCAGGCAGCGACCAGGGCCAGCTGCACCACGAGCAGCGCGGCCAGCCGGCCGGGGTCACCGGCGACGGCGGGCGCCCCGACCAGCAGGGCGGTGACCCCGACGACGACACCGGCCGCGGGCAGGTGGTGGGCGGCCCGGGGGAGCTCGGTGTCCAGCGCCGAGTGGCTCACGGGTGGCTCCGGTCCGAGGGCATCGGCGCATCGTCGCAGAGCGGGGCGCGGCCCACGGTCTCCCGCGCCCAACGGCCGATCCGCTCGGCCAGCGGCACGGTCGCCCCGGACTCGGCGTGACCCATGCCCGGCACCTCCCACACCGTGGTGGCCGGGCCGGCCGCCCTCGCCAGGGCGCGCACGTGCTCCAGGGCGAAGTAGTGGTCCCGGTCGCCGTGCACCAGCAGCAACGGGGTGGGTGCGATCAGGCTGACCAGCTGCACCGGGGCGGCCGGCAGCTCGGCCCAGGGAGCGCCGAGCCGGATGCCGGTCACCCGCGGGCCGATCCGCCGGCCCGGCGCGGTCTCCAGCATCCAGTGCACCCGGCGCATCGGGACGGTGTCCCGGACGTACCAGCGGCTGGCCGCGCTCACGCCCACCACGGCGTCGGGCCGGTGCTCCCCGACCGCGGCCTGACGCAGCGCCACTCCCCCGCCCATGGACAGCCCGAGGGTGACCACGGTGCCGGCGCCGTCGGCCCGGGCCGCCCGGACCGCGGCGTCCACGTCGAGCACCTCGTCGTCCCCGCCGACGCCGCTCGCCCCGCCGGAACGGCCGTGGCCACGGAAGTCCAGCCCGCGTACCTCGCCGAAGGCCGACAGCACGTGCGCGAGCCGACGGAACGGGGCCCGGGCGGTGGAGTTGGTGAAGCCGTGGGCCAGCACGAAGGTCAGCGGCCGCTCGTCGGCGGCCAGCGGCCGCGGCAGGGCGGCCGGGACGACGACGCCGCGCAGGTCCACCCCGTCGACGGTGCGCACCGTCACCGCACGGACGTCGCTCGGGATCGGTACGGCACGGCCCACGTCGGCTATCCTGCCCTCTCACCTCGACACCGGCGTCGACGCCGTGGCAGTGCAGTGCGTGTGAGGAGACGACATGCGGCTCGTGCTCATGACATCCGCCCGTCAGGCGACGACCGAGGTGCTGCCGGCCCTGGGGCTGCTCGCCCACCAGGTCCGCGTGGTCGCACCGGAGCTGTCCAGCCTGCTCGACGGCGACGCCGGCGACGTCGTCCTGGTCGACGCCCGGCACGACCTGGTCTCGGCCCGCACGCTGTGCGCGCTGCTGTCCTCCACCGGGGTGGCGGCCTCCGTGGTCGCGGTGCTCAGCGAGGGCGGCCTGGTCGCGCTGTCGGCGGACTGGGGGGTCGACGACGTCGTCCTGGACACTGCCGGCCCGGCCGAGGTGGACGCCCGCCTGAAGTGGGCCTCGGCCCGACGGCTGGCCGCCTCGGCCCCGGCCGTCGCCGAGGACGGCGGGGTCACCAAGGCCGGTGAGCTCGTCATCGACGAGCACAGCTACTCGGCCAAGCTCCGCGGCCGCCCGCTGGACCTGACCTACAAGGAGTTCGAGCTCCTCAAGTACCTCGCCCAGCACCCGGGCCGGGTCTTCTCCCGCGCG
>JAOPVM010000018.1 GCA_025966215.1 Klenkia sp. | reverse complement strand
GACCGTGGACGTCGTCGACTCCGTCGTCACCGGGAACACCGGTGCCCGCGAGGGTGGCGGGCTGTGGAACTCGGCCGCCGGCGTGCTGACCGTGAGCAGCACCGAGATCACCGGCAACACGACCAACGGTGCGCTGGCCGACCAGGGTGGTGGCGGTGTGTTCACCGAGGGTGGCGACGTCCTCGTCGACACCTCGCTCATCGCCGACAACGCCGCCACCGGCGCGGCAGCGTCCGGTGGCGGCATCCTGAACATCACCGGCTCCGTGACCGTGGTCGACTCCGAGATCAGCAGCAACACCGCAGTGCGGGCCGGTGGCGGCATCGAGGCGGGCCCGCTCCTGGCCGTGCCGGACGCCACCCCGTCGATCACCGGCCGGGCCGACGCCACCGAGACCGCTCTGGTGGGCGTGGACCTGCTCGACAACACCGTGACGGGCCCTCCCGGCAACGGCGGCGGCATCCACCTCACCGGCGCCGGTGACGTCCTCGTCGACACGTCCCTGGTCAGCGGCAACTCCGCCGTCGAGGGTGGCGGGCTCTGGAACTCCGCCGCGGGCACCCTGGCCGTCACCGACACCACGCTCGAGGGCAACACCGCCACCGGGACCGACGGTGGAGGGGCTCTGTACCAGGACGGCACCGCGACGACGGGGGGCACCCTGATCGGCATCAACGTCACGGTCACCGGCAACACCGCTGCTGCCGGTCGCGGTGGAGCCCTCCTCAACGCCGGCAACGTCGTCGCTGGTCTGCTGCACGCCACCGTGGTGGGCAACAGCAGCGGTGTCGCGGGCACCGTCGAGATCGGCAACACGATCCTGACCGCCAACGACGCCGACGACACCGACGCCGGTGTCACCTCGGTCGGTGGCAACGTCCTCGATGCGGCCGTGCCGTTCTCGGCCGACCGGCTCGCCGGCGCCGACGACACCACCGGGGTCACCGATCCGCAGCTCGGCGCGCTCGCCGACAACGGGGGCCCGACGCCCACCCTGCTGCCCCGTACGGGCAGCCCGGTGATCGACGCCGGTCTCCCGGTCGCGGACGCCGCTGTGGAGGGCATGGACGACGCCGCCAGGCTGGTCGACTTCGACCAGCGCGGCGTCGCCCGTCCCCTGGACGGCAACGGCGACGGTCGGGCCGACCTGGACTCCGGTTCGGTCGAGGCTGCGGCGATCGCCGTGACCCCGGCTCCCGGTGGCGGCGGTGTCACCCCGCCGGCCCGCCCGGTGCCGGCGCAGCCGAACTACACCGGCTGACCGACCCACCGACCGGTGGCGCCGTGACCCTCGGGTCGCGGCGCCACTGGCGTCTGCGGGCACGGTGTCGCGGTGAGCAGACGGGGCTGGGTCGCCGCCGAGGACGCGGCGGGGGACTGGTGGCGGCTCTCGGCCGTCGCAGGAGACGACCGGTGCGCTCGAGGGTGTCCGGCGGGTGAGCTGCGAGCAGATCAGCACCGTGCAGGTCGCCGCACCCGACCGCCCGACCGGAATCCGACGACGGGTCGGGTGCCTTGCACCGGACATGAGAGCAGCCGGAGTGACCGAGTTCGGAGGGCCCGAGGCCCTGCACGTCATCGACGTCCCGGAGGTGCACGCCGGGCCCGGGGAGGTCCGGATCGCCGTCCGCGCGGCCGCCGTCAACCCCACCGACACCTACGCCCGTAACGGCACCTACGCCCAGCGCAGGGGTGCGCCCCAGGAGATGCCGTGGATCCCGGGCATGGACGTCGCCGGGGTGGTCGACGAGATCGGCCCGGGCACCGACACCCCGCTGGCGGTGGGGGACGCCGTGATGGCGATCGTGCTCCCCGAGGGTGCGCACGGCGGGTACCGCGAGCAGATCGCGCTGCCGGCGGACTCCGTCGTCCCGGTGCCGGCCGGGGTGGACTTCCCGGCCGCCGCGTCGCTGCCGATGAACGGGCTGACCGCCCGCCTGGCGCTGGACGAGATGGCCCTGCAGCCGGGCCAGGTGCTCGCGGTGACGGGTGCGGCCGGGTCGTTCGGCGGGTACGTCGTGCAGCTGGCCGTGGCCGACGGGCTGACCGTCGTCGCCGACGCCAGCGAGGCCGACACCGAGCTCGTCCGCTCTCTCGGCGCCCACGTGGTGCTGCCCCGCGGCGAGGGCTTCGCCGCCGCCGTGCGCGCGCAGTACCCCGACGGGGTCGACGGGCTGGCCGACGGCTCGGTGCAGGGGGCTCAGGTGCTGCCGGCGGTGGCGGACGGCGGCGTGGTCGCCACCGTCCGCGGCTACCGCGGTGAGGACGCCGAGGAGCACCTGGGCCGGGGCATCCGGATGGAGCCGGTCATGGTGCGTGACTACGGGCGGAACCGGGCGGCCCTGGACCGGCTGCGCGAGCAGGCCGAGTCCGGTGCGGTGACGTTGCGGGTCGCCGACGTGGTGCCCGCCGCCGAGGCCGCCTCCGCCCACGCCCGGCTGGAGGCCGGCGGGGTGCGCGGCCGGCTGGTGCTCGACTTCAGCTGATCCCTTCGTTGCGCCGCGTGTGCGACTGGACGCGCTGCGTCCACGCACCGCGGCGTGGCGGGCCGCTCGGGATGTGCACGATCCGGTGGTGCCCGAGGCTTGCACGACCGACGGCATCGGGACCCTGCCCCCGTCCCGATGTCCGAGGGACCGGACCTCCGCAGCCCGGTTCACCCGTTCGGGTGGTGACCGACCGTGAGTTGTCCACAGACGCCCTGGTCACGCTCCCGTACCGCCTTCTGGACCCGTACGGTCTCGGCAGTCTCACCGTCTCGTCGACTGGCCTTCCGGGGGTGCCGTGCCGACCGTCTCCAGCGCGCTCGACGTCGTCGACGGCGAGGTCCGCGAGCTCATCCGGCGGCGCGGTCTGGACCCCTTCACCGACCCCGCGCCCATCCGGGTGCTCGTCCGCGACGTCGTGGCCGACTACGCGGAACGGTCGATGTCCTCCTCCTTGCCGCCGATCGTCGACGCGGACACCGTGGTGCGGGACGTGCTGGACCGGGTCGCCGGGTTCGGCCCGCTGCAACGCTGGCTCGACGACCCCGAGGTGGAGGAGATCTGGGTCAACGACCCAGGCCGGGTGTTCATCGCCCGCCGCGGCCGCAGCGAGCTGACCACCACCATCCTGGGTGCCGGCCAGCTGGCCGACCTGGTCGAGCGGATGTTGCGCACGTCGGGGCGGCGGATCGACATGTCCACGCCCTTCGTCGACGCCACGCTGCCCGACGGGTCCCGGCTGCACGTGGTCATCCCGGACGTCACCCGTCGCCACATGGCGGTCAACATCCGGAAGTTCGTGCTGCAGGCGCACTCCCTCGACGAGCTGGTCGCGTTGGGCACCCTGCCCGCCCAGGTCGCCCGCTTCCTGGAGGCCTCGGTCGCCGCGGGGCTGAACATCCTGGTCAGCGGCGGCACCCAGGCCGGCAAGACCACCCTGCTGAACTGCCTCTGCGCAGCGATCCCGGCCCGGGAGCGGGTGATCACGGCCGAGGAGGTGTTCGAGCTCCGCGTGCCGTTGCCGGACGTCGTGGCCATGCAGACCCGGCAGGCCAACCTGGAGGGCGCCGGGGAGATCCCGCTGCGCCGCCTGGTGAAGGAGGCGCTGCGGATGCGGCCCTCCCGGCTCGTCGTCGGCGAGGTGCGTCAAGAAGAGTGTCTGGACCTGCTCATCGCGCTGAACAGCGGTCTGCCCGGCATGTGCACGCTGCACGCGAACTCCGCCCGGGAGGCCGTGGTCAAGATGTGCACCCTCCCGCTGCTGGCGGGGGAGAACATCGGGCACGCCTTCGTCGTCCCCACCGTGGCCAGCAGCGTCGACCTGGTCGTGCACGTGGGCACCGACCCCTCCGGCCAGCGGCGGGTGCGGGAGGTCGTGGCGCTGCCCGGTCGCACCGAGGGCACCGTCGTGGAGACCGCCGACGTGTTCACCACCCGGGACGGTCGGCTGGTCCGCGCCGACGGGCACCCGCCGCACACGGAGCGGTACGCAGCCCTCGGCCTGGACCTGCCCGCTCTGCTCGGGGACCGCCGGTGAGCATCCCCGGCGCCCTGCTCGGGCTCGCCGTCGGCGTCGGCCTGCTGCTGGTCTGGCGCAGCGGGCCCCGTGCGCCGCGGAAGCCGGTCGGGCCCCGCCGGTCGGGCCGCCGCCACCAGCTGTTGTCCGCCGCCGGGCTCACCGGGATCAACCCGGCCCAGCTGCTCGCCCTCCAGGTCGTCCTCGGGCTCGCCGTCGCGGTCCTCGTGCTCGTCACCACCAGCACGGTGACCATCAGCCTGGTCTTCGGCGGTTTCGGTGCCGCGACCCCGTACCTGCTGGTCAAGCGGTTGGCCGGCAAGCGCCGGGCCGACCTGCGCGAGGTCTGGCCCGAGGTGGTGGACAACCTGGCGTCCGCCGTCCGGGCCGGGCTCAGCCTGCCCGAGGCCCTCGGTGCGCTCGCCGTCCGCGGACCCGAGGCGCTGCGGGCCCCGTTCGGCCGGTTCGCCGCCGACCACCGGGCCACCGGGCGGTTCGCCGACTCCCTCGACCGGCTCAAGGCCGACCTGGCCGATCCGGTCGGTGACCGGATCGTGGAGACGCTGCGAGTGGCCCGCGAGGTCGGCGGCAGCGACCTGGGCCGCGTGCTGCGCACCCTGGCCGGCTTCCTGCGCGAGGACGCCCGGGCCCGCGCGGAGCTGGAGACCCGGCAGGGCTGGGTCGTGCAGGCGGCCCGGTTGGCCGTCGGTGCCCCCTGGGTCGTGCTCCTCCTGCTGGCCACCCAGCAGCAGACCCTGGCCGCCTACGACAGCCCGGTCGGGACGGCGATCCTGGTCGCCGGCGGGGTGGTCTGCGTCGCCGCCTACCGCCTCATGCTGCGGATCGGTCGGCTGCCGCAGGACCTGCGGGTGCTCCAGTGAGCGCCGGCCTGACCGGCGTGCTGCTGGGGCTGACGACGGCCACCGGGCTGGTCCTGCTGCTGGCCTACGCACCCCCGGCCCGCCCCGTCCGCCTGGCCGACCGGCTCGCGCCCTACGTGCAGGACACCCCGCCGCCCTCCCGGCTGCTCGGCACCGCCACCCAGCCGGGGCTGCTCTCGGCCGCCAGGCGGGTCTTCGGACCGGCGCTGGGGGACGGCGCCCGGTTCGTCGACCGGTTGCTCGGTGGTCGGGTCGCGGTGCGCCGGCGGCTGGACGCGCTGGCCACCGAGACGACGGTCGAGGACGTCCGCGTCGAGCAGGTGGTCTGGGGCGGTCTCGGCCTGCTCGGTGGCGCCGTGCTGACCGCGGTCGGGTCGGTGCTCGCCGGCAGCGTGAACGTGCTGACGGCGGTGCTCCTCTGCGTCGCGGGCCTGGTGGGTGGCGTACTGGGCCGCGACTGGTGGCTGACCCAGCAGGTGAGCAAACGCGAGGAGCTCCTGCTCGCCGAGTTCCCGGTGGTCGCCGAGCTGCTCGCCCTGGCCGTCACCGCCGGGGAGAGCCCCACGGCCGCGATCGCCCGGGTCACCCGGCTCTCCGGCGGGGAGCTGGCCCGCGAGCTCGGCGGCGCGCTCGGTCGGGCCCGGGCCGGGGTGCCGCTGGTCGAGGCGCTGCAGCAGGTCGCCGACCGGACGTCGCTGGACGCGCTGGCCCGCTTCGTCGACGGCGTCATCGTCGCCGTCGAGCGGGGCACGCCGCTGGCCGAGGTGCTCCGGGCCCAGGCCGCCGACGTCCGGGAGGCCGGCAAGCGCCGGCTGCTGGAGGCCGGCGGGGCCAAGGAGATCCAGATGATGGTCCCGGTCGTCTTCCTGGTCCTGCCCGTCACCGTCCTGTTCGCCCTGTTCCCGGGGCTGATCAGCATCGTCACCCTCGCCCAGTGAGGGCGTCGGTGGAAACCGCCGTGGAACCCGAGGAGAGCACCGCATGCCCGTCCTGACCGTCCTGCTCGCTGCGCTGGTCACCCGTCTGCGCGGCGAGGATCCCGAGCGGGGCGACGTGCCCGGCTGGGTGATGATCACCGTGATGACCGCGGCCCTGGTGCTCGCGATCCTCGTCCCGTTCCGTGAGGCCATCGTCACCGCCGTGCAGAACGCACTGTCCTCGGTCACCAGCGGCGGTGGCTGATCCCGGAGACCGCGAGCGCGGCAGCGCCGTCGTCGACTTCGTGTTCGTCGCGGTGCTCGTCGTCGTCCTGCTGCTGGCGGTGCTGCAGGTCGCGGTCTACGTGCACGTGCGCAACGTGGTCACCGCCAGCGCCCAGGAGGGCGCCCGGTACGCGGCCAACGCCGACGTCCCGGCCGCCGTCGGTGCCGATCGCACCCTCGAGGTGGTCGCCGCCGCCACCGGTGCGCAGACCGCAGCCGGACTGGACTGCGCCAGCGCCCAGGAGACCGACGGCACGGGGCTGACCCTCGTCGTCGTCCGCTGCTCCGGCCAGGTGCCCACGTTGCTGGCCGCGCTCGGCGGTCTGCTCCCGCTGCAGGTCACCGGGCGCGCCGTGGAGGAGGCCGTGTGAGGCCGGACGACACCGAACGCGGTTCGGCGATCGTCGAGTTCGTCTTCATCGCCCTCGTCGTCTTCGTGCCGCTGGTCTACCTGGTCGCCGGGTTCAGCGCCGTCCAGCGCGGGGTCTTCGCCGCCGACGCCGCGGCGCGGGAGGCCGGCCGCGCGATCGGCACCGCACCCGACCCGGTGACCGGTGCCGCCCGGGCCGAGGCGGCGGTGGCGCTGGCCGTGGAGGACCAGTCGGTCGAGGCGACCGACGTGCGGATCGCCTACCTGCCGGCCGGGGTGGAGTGCACCGCCACCAACGGCGGGTACCGGCCCGCGCTGGTGCCGGGGGAGGAGTTCAGCGTCTGCGTCACCGTGACCGTCCGGGTGCCGCTGCTGCCGGAGTTCATCGACGCCAACACCGCCACCGGCCAGTTCGTGGTCGAGCGGGACCGCTACGTCGACCCCTGAGGCGGGTGAGACGGATGGGGTCACATCCGGTGACGCGACCGGGCGACACACCGACGGGTGCCCCGTGAGCGCTCGGTGACAGAGCGGGAGCGGACTGCTCTTCCCTACGCTGGCCGCCGTGTCGTCACCCGCTGTCCCCCTCGTGGACGGTCCCCGTGCGGGCGGACACCGCGCCCGGGCGACCCCCGCGGCACCTCCGCTGCTCGGCGGGGTCCTCGACGCGCTGCCCGCACCCGCGGTCCTGCTGCACCCCGACGGCACGATCCTGCAGGTCAACGTGGCGTGGACCGATCAGTTGCAGCACCGGCCCGGGCTCCCGGTCACCGTCGGTGACGACTACGGCGAGGCCGTGCTGGCCGTCCGGGACGACGGGGACGTGCGCGGCCTGCTCGCCGCGCTGGGCGAGCTCTCCGCGCACGGCGGCGACCCGGTCTCGGTCGACTGCGCGCTGGCCCCCGGGCAGACCGGCCGGTGGGTGCACGTGCAGGCCGCCCGGGTCGATGCCGACGGGCTGCTCGTGGTCACCCACACCGACATCACCGCCCGGGTCGAGGCCGTCCGGGCCACCGCCCGCCGGGACCGGGTCGACCACCTCACCGACCTGCCCAACCGCCGGCACCTGCAGGAGCTCATCGCCGCCGAGCTCACCGGGGACGCCGACCGGCCGGTCGCGGTGCTGTTCCTCGACGTGGACGGGTTCAAGGCCGTCAACGACAGCCTCGGCCACGACGCCGGCGACCAGCTGATCCGCGACGTGGCGCTGCGGCTGGCCGAGCACACCCGCGAGGAGGACACCGTGGGCCGCCTCGGCGGTGACGAGTTCGTCGTCCTCGGCCGGGGCTGCACGGAGTCCGACGCCGCAGCCCTCGCGCTGCGCTGCCAGGACGCCTTCGCCGAGCCCTTCCGGGTGGCCGACGCCGTCGTCCCGCTGACCGTGAGCGTGGGCATCGCCGTCGCCACCGCCCGCCAGGTCGACCGGGCCACCGACCTGGTCCGCGACGCCGACCTCGCGGTCTACGCGGCCAAGGCCGCCGGCCGGAACACCGTGCGGCTGTTCTCCCCGGACCTGCGGGTCGCCGCCGAACGCCGGCTGCGGGTGGCGTCGGAGCTGCACGACGCGATCGCCGCCGGCCAGCTCGTCGTGCACTACCAACCGCTGATGCACCTGCGCACCCGTGCCGTCACCGGGGTCGAGGCGCTGGTGCGCTGGCAGCACCCCGAGCGCGGGCTGCTGCCGCCGGGGGAGTTCATCCCCGACGCCGAGGCCTCCGGGCTGGTCGGCGAGCTCACCCGCTGGGTGCTGGGCACCGTCGCCCGCGACGCCGCTGCCTGGGACGCCATGGGCCTGCCGTTGACCGCGGCGGTGAACATCAGCGCCACCCACATCGGCGCCGGCACGCTGGTCGCCGACGTGACCGCGGCGCTGGCCGAGTCGGGACTGCGGCCCGAGCGGCTGGTGCTCGAGCTGACCGAGACCAGCGTCGCCGAGGACCCCGAGCGGGCCGCCGCCCAGTTCGCCGAGCTGCGCGTCTCGGGCATCGAGGTGTCCATCGACGACTTCGGCAGCGGGTTCTCCTGCCTGGGCCAGATCGTCTCCATGCCCGCCGGGATCCTCAAGATCGACCGCAGCCTGGTCGCCGGGGTGGCCGGAGCCGGCCACAAGCGGGCCAGCCAGTCCGCCGCTGCGGTGGAGACGGTGGTCAGCCTGGCCCGGGCCTGCGGCATGCGCAGCGTCGCCGAGGGCGTGGAGACCGAGGAGCAGCTGGCCACCGTCACCGCGCTGGGCTGCACGTACGGCCAGGGCTTCGTCATCGCCCGCCCGATGCCGGCCGCGGACCTGCCCCGCTGGCTGGGCTCGCGCAGTCGGCGTCGGGCCGTCGTCCCCGGCTGAGCTGTCCCGACTGGTGGGCGACCACTACCGTGGTCAGACGTGGCCGCTGACTTCTCCTCCCGCCTGGACGACCTGAACGGGACGCTGCGGTCCATCGAGACCGTGCTCAAGCTCGACGACCTGCGCGAGGAGATCCGCGACCTGGAACAGCAGTCCGCCGCCCCGGACCTCTGGGACGACGTCGAGACCGCCCAGAAGCTCACCTCGCGGCTGTCCTACCTGCAGGGCGACCTGCGTCGCGTCGAGGACCTGCGCAGCCGGATCGACGACGTCGGGGTGCTGTGGGAGATGGCGGCCGAGGAGGACGACGAGGCCACCCGCGCCGAGGCCGAGCGCGAGATGGAGGGCCTGCACAAGTCCATCGAGGAGCTCGAGGTCCGCACCCTGCTCTCCGGGGAGTACGACGCCCGCGAGGCCCTGGTGACCATCCGCTCGGAGGCCGGGGGCGTGGACGCCGCCGACTTCGCCGAGATGCTGCTGCGCATGTACCTGCGCTGGGCCGAGCGCAAGGGCTACCCGACCGAGGTCTACGACACCTCCTACGCCGAGGAGGCCGGCATCAAGTCGGCCACCTTCGCGGTCAAGCAGCCCTACGCCTACGGCACCCTCTCGGTCGAGCAGGGCACCCACCGGCTGGAGCGCATCTCGCCGTTCGACAACCAGGGGCGCCGGCAGACCTCCTTCGCCGGCGTCGAGGTGCTGCCGGTCACCGAGGCGACCGACCACATCGACATCCCCGAGAACGAGCTGCGGATCGACGTCTTCCGCTCCTCGGGCCCGGGTGGGCAGAGCGTCAACACGACCGACTC
>JAOPVM010000008.1 GCA_025966215.1 Klenkia sp. | reverse complement strand
GCGCGCCCGGCCCGCAGCGCCGCGACCCCGCGGACGACCCCCAGGGCGCCGACGCCGGCCAGGAGCACGCGGGCGCCAGCACCGGCCCACCCGACCGCGGTGAGCCCGAGCAGGAGCAGGAGACCGCTCTGCGCCACCAGCCACGGCCAGGACCGGCGGGCCTGGGCCGGGGAGTCCGTCGCCGCAGAGGTGGCGGCAGGGGTGGGGCGCTGGGCAGACGTCGTCACCGGCCCAGTGTCCCCCATCGGGCACCGCGCCCGGTCGGGGCAGACTCCACGGCGATGGCCGACCCCGAGGACCACACCGCCCGCGGCGTCCGCAACCGGCACGCCCACCAGGCCCTGGCTGCCTTCGGCACCGCCCGGGACCGAGAACACTGGGTGCTCGCGGTCCGCACCCTGCTGCAGGGCCGGCTGCTCACCGACGTCACCCGGGCCGTCCGCGACCCCGACGACGGGGCGCCCTTCTCGATCAGCGGCGGGCAGACCACCGACGGCTCGCCGGTGGCCTTCGCCTACACCGACCTGGCCGCGGTGGTCGCGCACACCGGGGTGGTCGTGCCCGAGGTCGTGGCCCCCACCGCGGTCGGCGTCCTGGAGATGGTCGCCCGCGCCCCCGGCACCGGTCTGGCCGTCGACCCGGCCGGGGCGTGCCTGGTCCTGGGGCCGGGCGAGCTGGCTGCCGTGCTCCGCGGACGGCGCAACACCCCGGTGAAGGAGGCCCTCGTGGTCGGGGACCACGAGCTCCTGCTCCGCGTGCTGGGCCACCAGCTCGCCGCCGGTGACGCGGTGCTCCTGGAGGCCGTCACCGCACCGCACGAGGGCGCCCCCGTGCTCACCGCCCGGCTGCCCGACGGACGGACCGCGGCGTTGGCGTTCACCTCGCCCCTCGAGGTCGAGGCGGTGCTCCCCGGCTCGGCCTACGCGCTGCGCCCGCTGCGGTCGTACCTGGAGCACGTGCGGGACGCCGGTCGGCCCGGACTGGTGCTGGACCCCGCCGGCCCGGCAGCGACGCTCACCCCCGACGACCTGCGCCGGGTCCTGGGCGGCTGACCGGGCTCACCCCCGCCGGGGGCGCCCGGGGGTGCGGGTGGACAGCACGGCCTGCTCGTCGGGCGGCGTCGCCCCGTGCCGGGTGCAGGTGGCGAGCGCGTCGAGCTCGTTGGCACCGTCCTGGCGGCCGCTGCTGTGCAGCCACCGCCCGCCCGCCGCGTCACCCCGGACCTCGACGGCGATCGGACCCTGCGACCACGGGACGGCGTAGTGCACCCCGGTGTCGATGTCGGCGACCACGTCGGCGACCTCGCGGGGCGACCAGTCCTGGTGGGCACCGCCACACACGGCGATCAGCGCTCCGCCGACGCCGCGGTGGCAGCTGAAGACGAACCTGGTGGTGCGCACGGGCGGTGCTCCGGCCTGCCGGGAGGCGGACGCCCGTCCGGGAACCCGAGTGCCCAGCCTCCCACGGACCGGCGGCGCTGACGTGCGTGTGCCAGGCTCCACCGGCACCGGGGGACGACGAGGAGGACCGAGATGACCGCCCAGCAGAAGGCCCGGCAGGCCGGCGACTCCGACGCCCTCCAGCACCTGGCCCGGGTCGGGCTGCTCGCCTACGGCCTGGTCCACCTGCTCATCGCCTGGCTGGCCCTGCAGCTGGCCTGGGGCGGTGGGGGCGGGGCGGCCGACCAGTCCGGCGCGCTGCAGACCCTGGCCCAGGAGCCGTACGGCACCCCGCTGCTGTGGGTGCTCGGCCTCGGGCTGATCGCACTCGCGCTCTGGCAGGCCGCCTCCGTGCTGCCCTTCCTCGGCCGGCTCGGCGGCTCGGGCGACACGACGAAGACGGCCGTCGTCGGCATCGTCAGGTGCGTGGCCAAGGTGGTCGTCTACGGCTTCCTGGCCGCCAGCGCACTGCGGTTCGCCACCGGCAGCGGGTCCTCGAGTTCGGGGGACCAGCAGCAGGCCACTGCCGGTGTCTTCGGGCTGCCCGGCGGCCGGTACCTGGTCGGGATCGGCGCGCTGGTCGTCATCGGCGTCGGCGTCTACCAGCTGGTCAAGGGGCTCACCCGCAGCTTCATGAAGGAGATCGACACCGCCGACGCCCCCGCCGGGCAGGTCCTCGTGGTCCAGCGGCTCGGCCAGGTCGGGTACGTCGCGAAGGGCATCGCCTTCGTCGTCGTCGGCGGGCTGCTGGGCTACGCCGCGATCACCGTCGACCCGTCGCAGTCCACCGGGTTGGACGGCGCCATGCGCACCGTGCTGGAGGCCCCCTTCGGGCAGTGGCTGCTGACCCTCGTCGCGGTGGGCATCGCCGCGTTCGGCGTCTTCTGCTTCTTCCGAGCCCGGTACCCGCAGCGGTCGTGACCAGCACCGCTCCCCCACTGCGGCGGGTCCTCGGCACGGTCCTGCGGGCCGTCCGGCACGCCCGCGAGGTCACCGACCACCCGTGGCTGGAGCGCCTGGCCCGGGTCGGGCTGGTCGCCTACGCCCTCATGCACTTCACCATCGGCTGGCTGGCCTTCACCGTGGGCTGGCGGATCAGCCCGGACGCCCCCGACGCCGACCAGGCCGGTGCGCTGCAGACCCTGGGGGCCAGTCCCGGCGGCCTGCTGCTGCTGTGGGTGCTCGGGCTGGGCCTGATGAGCCTGGCGGTCTGGCAGGCCGGGGAGGTGCTGCGGTGGTGGACCGGGCTGCTGGACCCCGAGCACCGGGCGAAGGCCGCCTTCGTCTGCGCGAAGTGCCTGGCCAAGGCCGGGGTGTACGGCTTCTTCGCCGTCCTCGCGCTGGTCTTCGCCGTCGGCGCCGAGTACGACGCCGCGGAGAACACCCAGGAGCTCACCGACGACGTGCTCGGCGTCCCGCTGGGCAACTGGCTGGTGGGTGCCGTCGGCCTGGTGGTCATCGGTGTCGGCGGCTACCTGGTGCTGCGCGGGTTCACCGGCGGCTTCATGAAGGACATCGACCTCGACGCCGCCCCCGACCACTACG
The DNA here is from genome assembly GCA_025966215.1 of Klenkia sp. Classification (GTDB taxonomy): domain Bacteria; phylum Actinomycetota; class Actinomycetes; order Mycobacteriales; family Geodermatophilaceae; genus Klenkia. The sequence continues at coordinate 1 of JAOPVM010000008.1, read as the reverse complement.
A
>JAOPVM010000002.1 GCA_025966215.1 Klenkia sp. | reverse complement strand
GGGCCGGCCGGACGTGCACCGGTCCGGTCCGCCGGGTCGGGCGGGCGGGGGTGCGCGGGCTGGTGCGGGGGCTCGCGGTCGCGGTGGACCGGGCGCGCAGGGCGCCGGTGTGGACCCGTGCGGTGGCGCTCATCGGGCTGCCCTCCGGAGGCGAACGGCTGCGCGGACGCGGGCCGAGGCGGCGCGTGGGTTGTCGGTGGTCTCGGCGTCGGTGGGGGCCTCGCCGCCGCGGGTGAGCAGCTGCAGCGTGGGGGCGAGCTCGGGCATCGGCACCGGCATCCCCGGGGGTGTGCGGTCGGTCGCGCCGACGGCGAGGGTCTGCTTCACGATCCGGTCCTCCAGGGAGTGGAAGGTGATGACGACGACGCGACCGCCGACCGCGAGGGCCTCGACGGCGTCGGGGAGGGCGCGGGTGAGGACGCCGAGCTCGTCGTTGACCTCGATGCGCAGGGCCTGGAAGGTGCGCTTGGCCGGGTGTCCGCCGGTGCGCCGGGTGGCCGCGGGGATGGCGTCGCGGACCAGTTCGGCGAGCCGTGCGGTGCCGGTGAAGGGCTCCTTCTCCCGCTCGCGCAGCACGGCGGAGGCGATCCGGCCGGCGAAGCGCTCCTCGCCGTAGGTGGACAGCACCCGGGCGAGCCGGCCGTGCGGGTAGGTGTTCACCACCTCGGCGGCGGTGAGCGGGGTGCTGGGGTCCATCCGCATGTCCAGCGGGGCGTCGGTGGAGTAGCTGAACCCCCGGCTGGGCCGGTCCAGCTGCAACGAGGAGACGCCGAGGTCGAACAGCACGCCCTGCACCTCGGTGATGCCGAGCTCGGCGAGCACGTCGGCGAGCTCGTCGAAGACCGCGGGGACCAGGGTGACCCGGTCGGTGTGGCCGGCCGCGGCGATCCGGCGGGCGGCCTCGGCGCGGGCATCGGGGTCGCGGTCCAGGCCGACCAGCCGCAGGCCGGGATGGGCGTCGAGCAGGGCGAGGGAGTGCCCGGCCAGGCCCAGGGTGCAGTCCACGAGGACGGCCCCCTCGGCGGCGAGGGCGGGACCGAGGAGCTCGACGACCCGGTCGAGCAGCACGGGGACGTGCAGCGCGGGCTCGCGCGGCTCGTCGGCGCTCATGGTGGGTCCTCTCGGTGCGTCCTGCGGTGAGGTCGTCGACCCGGCCGTGGGCCGACGGGTGTGGCTGTGACTGCTGGTGTCTCGTGGTGCTGGTGGGGTTTCGCAGGTCCGGGTGGTCCCGGGTGCGGTGAGCGGGGTGGGTGTCCCGGGATCGCCCCGGAGGTCCTGCGGGCGTCGCGTGGCCGGTACGGCCTCCCCGGCGGGGCCCGCCTGGCGCCGGGGAAGTGCGCCAGGAGGGGCCCCGCAACGGGGTGTGGCTGCTGCTCGGGTCAGGGAGCAGGTGCTGCGGTCGTGCCGGGTGGTGCTCTCGTCCCCGCACCCGGGGGTCCAGCCGCGGGGAAGTCGGCTGGCGCGTGGTCCGAGCCGCGGGGAAGTCGGCTCGGTGGTGGGGCGGAGTGGGGTGGGTGGGGCGGTGTGGGGAGGACGGGGCCGTCGGGGCGCCCGGGGGCGGTCAGGACAGCGTCGGCATCCCCTCGCTCTCGCTGGACGCGTAGGCGGCCTCCTGCTCGGCGACGTAGTCGTCCCAGCGGGTGGCGTCCCAGATCTCGAAGCGGGTGTCCACGCCGACCACGACGACGTCGCGGTCGAGGCCGGCGTACTCGCGCAGTCCGGCGGGGAGGGTGATCCGCCCGGTCTTGTCCGGCTCGAGCTCGACCATCGAGCCGTAGCCCAGCCGGTTCATCGCCCGCAGCCGCACGTCGTCGCGGGCCATGGAGGCGGCCCGGGCGGCCTGGATCTCGGCGACGCGGGCGTGGGTGAGGGCGTAGACGCAGTTCTCCTGGCCCTTGGTCAGCACGACGCCGTCCGAGACCTGCTCGCGGAAGCGGACCGGGAGGGCCAGGCGGCCCTTCTCGTCCAGTCGGAGGGCGTGGCTGCCGAGGAACACCGGTCCACCACCCCCACCTGCTCTTCCCGGGGGCCCGCCAGGTCCCCCTGTGGGCCCTGCCTCCCCATCGGGCGCCACAGTAACCCACCGAGCCCCACCAGGCACCACATCTCGCCCCGTGTCCCCCCGCGCCCCACGGCGCTCCCCCGGATCCCCCTCGGTGCCTGCGGTGCAGGTCAGACCCGGGGGCGCCGCGACGAGACCCGCCGGGTCCGGATCGCCGGCACGTACGGTGGGCGGCGTGACGGAGGCGACAACGACCCCCTCGACCGGTCAGCACCACGCGGGGGACGACGGGTGGGACGAGCCGGTCGACGTCGCCGCCGAGGGCGCCCGGATCGCCGCCGCGATGAGCACGGTCGTCGAGGGCAAGCCCGACGTCGTCCGGCTGGTGCTGGTCGTGCTGCTGGCCGAGGGCCACCTGCTCATCGAGGACGTGCCCGGCGTCGGCAAGACCACGCTGGCCAAGTCGCTGGCCCGCTCCATCGACTCCACCGTCCGGCGGATCCAGTTCACCCCGGCCCTGCTGCCCAGCGACGTCACCGGGGTGGCGGTGTTCGACCAGGAGACCCGCAGCTTCGAGTTCCGCCCGGGTGCGGTGTTCGCCAACCTGGTGGTGGCCGACGAGATCAACCGGGCCTCCCCCAAGACCCAGTCGGCCCTGCTGGAGTGCATGGAGGAACGCCAGGTCACCGTGGACGGCACCACCTACGAGCTGGCCCGGCCGTTCATGGTGCTGGCCACCCAGAACCCGCTGGAGATGGAGGGCACCTACCCCCTCCCCGAGGCCCAGCGCGACCGCTTCACCGCCCGGGTGTCGATGGGCTACCCCGACCGCGAGGCCGAGCTGGCCATGCTCGACGAGCGGGGGACCCGCGACCCGCTGGCCGAGCTCACCCCGGTCGCCGACGCCGCGCTGGTCCGCCGGCTGGTCGACGGGGTGGCCCTGGTGCACGTCTCCGACGCGCTGCGCCGCTACGTGGTCTCCCTGGTCGAGGCCACCCGGCGCAGCCCCGACCTGCGGCTGGGCGCCTCCCCCCGGGCCGGCCTGCAGCTGCTGCGCGCCGCCCGCGCC
>JAOPVM010000473.1 GCA_025966215.1 Klenkia sp. | reverse complement strand
GTCGGCCTGCACCGCGCGGCCTACCTGCTCTACACCCACGGCGGTCAGCTGGCCCGCACCGGCGTCCTCGTCGTGGGGCCCAACCGCGCGTTCCTGCGCTACATCGAGCAGGTGCTGCCCACCCTCGGCGAGGTCGAGGTGGAACAGGCCACGGTCGCCGACCTGGTCGACCGGGTGCCGGTGCGGGCGGTCGACGCCCCGGCCGTCGCCGTCCTGAAGGGCGACGCCCGGATGGCCGAGGTGCTGCGCCGGGCGCTGTGGCGCGGGGTGGTCAAGCCGACCGAGTCGATCCAGGTGACGCTGACCGGCCGGCGGTACCGGATCGAGGTCGACCGGCTCAAGCGGCACGTGGACGACCTGCGCCGTTCGGGCTCGGGCAGTGGGGACGTCGTGCACTACGCCGCCGGCCGGGAGCGGCTGGCCCTGACGCTGGCCGAGGACGCCCGCCGGCAGAAGGAGGCGGCCGGCGGCAGCCCGACCGACGCCGAGACCCGGACCGCGGCCCGCTCGCCCGAGGTGCGGGCGTTCTGCGACGCGCACTGGCCCCCGGTCGACCCCGCGGGGCTGGTGGCCCGGGTGCTGTCGGACCCCGACCTGCTCGCCCGGGCGGCCCGCGGGGTGCTGGAGGACGCCGAGCGGGCGCTGCTCCTGCGCCCGGCGGCCCGCTCGGTGCGCGCGACCCGCTGGACCGAGGCCGACGCGGTGCTGGTCGACGAGGTGGCCGGGCTGCTGGAGCGGACGGCGGGACACGGGCACGTGGTCGTCGACGAGGCGCAGGACCTGTCCCCGATGCAGTGCCGGACGATCGCGCGCCGGCTGGGCGCCGGGTCGCTGACCGTGCTGGGGGACCTGGCGCAGGCGACCAGCCCGTGGGCGGTCGCCGACTGGTCGCAGACGCTGGCCGCGCTGGGCCGCCCGGACACCGTCGTCCGACCGCTGACCCGTGGGTACCGGGTGCCCGGTGAGGTGCTGGCGTTCGCCAACCGGTTGCTGCCGAGCATCGCCCCCGGCCTGGCCCCGGCCACCGCGGTGCGCTCGGGGCCCGGCGCGCTGCGGGTGCAGCGGGTGGCCGCGCTGGCCGAGCCGCTGGTGGCGGTCGTGACGGAGCTGTCCGGCACGCAGGGCTCGACCGGCGTGGTCTGCGCGGATGCCGACGTGCCCGCGCTGGTCGCGCTGCTGGCCGCCGGTGGCCTCGACGTGCCGGCGCTGAGCGACGACGCCGAGGCGGCCCGGGTCGCCGTCGTCCCCGCGTCGCTGGTGAAGGGCCTGGAGTTCGACCACGTCGTGGTGGTCGAGCCCGCCGCGGTGGTCGCCGCCGAGCCCCGCGGCCTGCACCGGCTCTACGTCGCGCTCACCCGCGCGGTGACCAGCCTCGTCGTCCTGCACCGCGAGGACCTCCCGGCGGCGCTGGTCGACTGAACCGCACCGAGTGCGCCCTCAGCGCGGGTTGCCGCCGCGCAACGCGCTCTCAGGGCGCACTCGGCGGGGCGGTCCGCGCGGTCAGCGGCTGCTCCACCCGGGTCGGGCGGGCTCGACGGCGTGTCGAGCTCGGTGGGCGGCAGTCCCAGCCGGCGCAGCGCCCCGGGCACCACCCGGCCGGCGCGGATCACTGTGGTCGGGGTGCCCTCGAACGACCGCTGCGCCAGTGGGCTGACCACCACCAGCCGGTCGACCAGGGCGTTCACCGCGACCAGGGCGAGCATGAGGACCACGATGACGTCGACGGTGTCCATCGAGGCCAGCCCGCGCTTGCCGGTGAGCCGGAACAGCACCACGAGCAGTGCGTGGACCAGCACCCGTGCGCAGCACCTCCTCGGTCCACGGCAGCTGCTGGACGAACAGGGCGGGCCACATGGGAGGTCCTCCGCGGTCTGGGGTGGTCTCTAGGCTGCGCCTCATGGCCCACTCCCTGCGCGAGGTGCTCCGTGCGCCGTCCTCCCCCGTGGTGCTGGCCGACATCGACCCGCACGGCAAGCCGTCGGCCCCCGGGGACAAGGACGAGACCAAGGACCAGATGTGCCTGGACGGCCAGGCGCTGTCCGGGCTGCAGGAGCGGCTCTACGCCGAGGGCGTCTCCGGCGGCGAGCGGCGGGTGCTGCTGGTGCTGCAGGGCATGGACACCAGCGGCAAGGGCGGGGTGATCAAGGCCGTGGCCGGGGCGGTGAACCCGCAGGGCGTGTCGATCACCAGCTTCAAGAAGCCGACGCCCACCGAGCTGCGGCACTCGTTCCTGTGGCGGGTGCGCCGGGCCGTGCCCGCGCCCGGGATGATCGGCGTGTTCGACCGCTCGCACTACGAGGACGTGCTGATCGGCAGGGTGCGCGAGCTGGTCACCCCCGAGGTGATCGAGCGCCGCTACCGGGAGATCGTCCGCTTCGAGGACCAGCTCACCGCCTCCGGCGTCACCATCGTCAAGTGCTTCCTGCACGTGTCGAAGTGGGAGCAGAAGCAGCGGCTGCTGGCCCGCCTCGACGACTCCACCAAGCGCTGGAAGTTCAACCCCGGCGACATCGACGAGCGCCAGCTGTGGGAGCCCTACCAGCGGGCCTACGAGACGGTGCTCGAGCGCACCAGCACCGATGCCAACCCCTGGTACGTCGTCCCCAGCGACCGCAAGTGGTACCGCAACTGGGCCGTGAACCGGCTGCTGCTGGAGGCGACCACCGAGCTCGCGCCGCGCTTCCCGCCGGGGGACTACGACGTCGACGCCCAGCGCGACCGGCTGATCGACGAGGCCGACTGACGCTCAGCCCCTGATGCGGTCGCCGTCCACCCAGACGGCGGCGACGTCGGCCGGGCCGCCGAGGGCGAAGGCCTTGGCCAGGGCGTCGTGGGGGCCGGCCGCCGAGCGGAGGACGACGTCCAGGGTCGAACCGGCGGGCGGACGCAGCCAGACCGCGTCGAACCGCCGGCCGATCGACAGGTGGCCGACGTCGTCGAGCCCCAGGGCGTCGGCGCCGGCCGCGGTGGCCAGGTGCAGCAGGTCCGCCGGGGTGAGCCGCTCGCCCTCGGTGCCCTGCAGCTGCTGGCCGAAGTAGGCCTGCAGGCCCTCCTTGAGCAGCGAGAACCCGGTGCCGGCGCCGACGTCGGAGCCCAGCGCGACCCGCACCCCGGCCGCCCGGTGCCGGCGCAGCGGGAACAGCCCGCTGCCCAGCGCCGCGTTCGAGGTCGGGCAGTGCGCCACGGCTGTGCCGCGCAGTCCCAGGACGTCGAGCTCGCCGTCGGTGGGGTGCACGTCGTGCGCGAGCACCGCCCGCGGACCCAGCAGCCCGGGCTTGTCGTAGGTGTCGACGTAGGAGCCGCCGAACAGCTCGGCGACTGTGGCCACCTCGGCCGGGTTCTCGTTCACGTGCGAGGTGAAGAACGCACCGTCCACCGAGGCGAGCAGGTCGGCGCAGGACTCCAGCAGCTCCGCGCTGCAGGACAGCGAGAACCGCGGGGTCACCGCGTACCGCGACCGCCGCACCCCGTGCCACCGCTCCGCCAGCGCCCGGCCCTCGGCCAGCGCCCGCTCGGGCGTGGTCAGCAGCGCCCCGGGCAGCAGCCGGTCGCTGACCACCAGGCCCGTGGTCACCCGCAGCCCGACCCGGTCGGCCTCGGTGAACAGCGCGTCCACCGCCGGGGCGAAGTGCGAGCCGAACACCAGCGCGGACGTCGTCCCGGCGCGGGCCAGGCCGTCGACGAACTCCGCGGCCACCGTGCGGGCGTAGTCCAGGTCGGCGAGCCGGCACTCCTCGGGCAGCGCGCACTGCTCGAGCCAGTCCAGCAGCGGCATGCCCAGCCCGCCGATCGCCCGGACCTGGGGGTAGTGCACGTGGGTGTCCACGAACCCGGGCAGCACCAGGCCGCCGGACAGGTCGACGACGTCGTCGTCGGCGGTCGCGACCTCGACGAAGGGCCCGCGGGCGACCACCGCGCCGTCGCGCACCCGCACCCCGCCGTCCAGCTCGACCCGCAGCTCACCGGCGACCGGGGTGTCCAGGAACGTGCCGCGGTAGACCGTCACGAGGGCACGCGGGTGACGGCGCCGAGCAGCGCGGCCGCCACACCCACCGCGATCACCGCCGGCTCCTTGCCGGTCAGCTCGGGGAGGCCGATCGGGCAGGTGATCCGGTCCGGGTCGGGCGCGCCGTCGGCGACCAGCGTCCGCCGGAACCGGGCCCACTTGCCGGCCGACCCGATCAGCCCGATCGAGGCCAGCCCGGGGGTGCGCAGTGCGGCGTCGCAGAGCGCGGCGTCCTCGGCGTGGTCGTGCGTCATCACCAGCACGTGGGCGCCGGCCGGCAGCTCGGCCAGCACCAGCTCGGGCAGCACCGGCACCTGGTGCACGTGCACCGCGGCGACCGCGTCCTCCAGCACCGAGAGCCGGTCGGGGGTCAGCTGTGCGGGGCGGGAGTCGACCAGGTGCAGGTCCAGGTCGTGCCGGGCCAGGATGCGGGCCAGCTCCAGCCCGACGTGGCCGACGCCGAACACCGCCACCGCGGGGACGACGGGCAGCGGCTCCAGCAGCAGTCCGACCTCGCCGCCGCAGCACTGCACGCCGTGCTGGTAGGGCGCCTTGTCCGACAGCGCGACGTCGACGACCCGGGTGCCTCCGCCGGAGAGCATCAGCTCCCGGGCCCGTTCGACCGCGACCGCCTCCAGGTTCCCCCCGCCGACGGTGCCGTGCTGGGCGTTCGCGGTCACCACCATCTTGGCGCCGGCCTCCCGCGGGGAGTGCCCGCGGACGGTCGCCACCGTCACCAGCACGCCCGGCTCGCGCCGGTCGCGCAGCACCTGCACCGCCCGGTCCCAGCGCATCAGGACTCGCTCAGCACGCGCTCGGAGGTCGGCCGGATCGGCGGACCGGTGGGCTGCGGGGGCTGCTCGCCGCCGTCGCGCACGTGCGCGCCCTCGCCGGCCCGGGCCGCCTCGACCGCCCAGAACACCGCCTCCGGGGT
>JAOPVM010000464.1 GCA_025966215.1 Klenkia sp. | reverse complement strand
CGTGCAGTCGGCGGTGGTGGCCGAGCGGATGAAGTCCGGCGAGATCGAGTCGATCCGCTACCTGCGCAACCCCCTGGACGTGCTCGCCCAGCAGATCGTCGCCATCGTCGCGGTGCCCCCGGAGGCCTGCGGCGGGGTCACCGTCGAGGAGTTGGCCGGGGTGCTGCGCCGGTCGGCGGCCTTCGCCTCGCTCCCGGACTCGGCGCTGCACGCGGTGCTGGACATGCTCGCCGGGCGCTACCCCTCCGACGCCTTCGCCGAGCTGCGGCCCCGGCTCACCTGGGACCGGGTCACCGACACCCTGACCGCCCGTGCCGGCGCCCAACGGCTGGCGGTCACCAGCGGCGGCACGATCCCCGACCGTGGTCTGTTCGGGGTCTTCATCGTCTCCGGCGGCGGCGAGACCGGCGGACGACGGGTCGGCGAGCTCGACGAGGAGATGGTCTACGAGTCCCGGGTGGGCGACGTGTTCCTGCTCGGCTCGTCCTCCTGGCGGATCGAGGAGATCACCCACGACCGGGTGCTGGTCACCCCGGCGCCCGGGCAGCCCGGGAAGATGCCGTTCTGGCACGGCGACACGCTGGGCCGCCCGCTGGAACTGGGCCGGGCGCTGGGCGCGTTCCTGCGCGAGGTGGGCGGCGCCACCCCGGCCGCGGGCCTGGCCAGGGCGAAGGCTGCCGGGCTCGACGACTGGGGTGCGGCCAACCTGCAGGCCTACCTGGCCGAGCAGAAGGCGGCGACCGGCCACCTGCCCGACGACCGCACGCTCCTGGTCGAGCGCTTCCGCGACGAGCTGGGCGACTGGCGGATCGTGGTGCACTCCCCGTTCGGCGCGCAGGTCAACGCCCCCTGGGCGCTGGTGCTGGCTGCCCGGCTGCGGGAGAAGTACGGCGTGGACGTCGCCTCCATGCACGCCGACGACGGCATCGTGCTGCGGCTGCCCGACACCACCGGGGAACCCCCCGAGGCCGACCTGGTGCTGCTCGACCCCGACGACGTCGAACGCGAGGTCACCGAGGAGGTCGGCAACTCCGCGCTGTTCGCCAGCCGCTTCCGGGAGTGCGCGGCCCGGGCGCTGCTGCTGCCCCGCCGTGACCCCCGCCGGCGCACGCCGCTGTGGCAACAGCGCCAGCGCGCGGCCCAGCTGCTCAGCGTGGCCAGTGAGTTCTCCTCCTTCCCGATCACCCTGGAGGCGGTCCGGGAGGTGCTGCAGGACGTCTACGACGTGCCCGGCCTGGTCGAGCTGATGAGCGACGTGCGGTCCCGGCGGGTGCGGATGGCCGACGTGCAGACCCAGTCGGCGTCGCCGTTCGCCCAGTCCCTGCTCTTCGGCTACGTCGGTCAGTTCATCTACGAGGGCGACGCCCCGCTGGCCGAACGGCGGGCCCAGGCCCTGGCGCTGGACACCGGGCTGCTGGCCGAGCTGCTGGGGCGCTCCGAGCTGCGCGAGCTGCTCGACGGGGACGCGCTGACCGAGATCGAGGCCGAGCTGCAGCGGCTGCCCACCGACCGGCACCCCCGCGACGTGGACACCGCGGCCGACCTGCTCCGGGTGGTCGGTGACCTGAGCGCCGCAGAGGCCGCCCACCGCGGCGTCTCCCCGGAGTGGCTGGACGAGCTGGTCGCCTCCCGTCGGGCGCTGCGGGTCCGGATCGCCGGGGCCGACCGGTTCATCGCCATCGAGGACGCCGGCCGGTTCCGCGACGCGCTGGGCACCGCACTCCCGGTTGGGGTGCCCGAGGTCTTCACCGAGCCGGTGGCCGACCCGCTGGGCGACCTGGTCGGTCGGTACGCCCGCACCCACGGGCCGTTCGTCCCCGGCGAGGTGGCCGACCGGCTGGGGCTGGGCGTGGCCGTGGTGACCACGACGATCCAGCGGCTGGTCGGCACCGGCCGGGTGGTCACCGGGGAGTTCCGACCCGGAGGGGTGGGCCAGGAGTGGTGTGACGCCGAGGTGCTGCGCTCGATCCGCCGGCGCAGCCTGGCCAAGCTGCGCCAGGAGGTCGAGCCGGTCCCGATCGAGACGCTGGCCCGGTACACCCCGTCCTGGCAGTCGGTCGGCAGTCGGATGCGCGGGGTGGACGGGGTGCTCGCGGTGGTCGAGCAGCTGGCCGGGGCCCTGGTGCCCGCCTCGGCGCTGGAGTCGCTGGTGCTGCCCTCGCGCGTGCAGGGCTACCAGCCGGGGATGCTCGACGAGCTGACGAGTGCCGGGGAGGTGCTCTGGGCCGGTGCCGGTGGGCTGGCCGCAGGGGACGGCTGGATCACCCTGGTGCCGGCCGACCTCGCCTCGTTGCTGCTGCCCGAGCCACCGCTGGGCGCCCAGGACGAGGGCGGGGTGGGCTGGCAGGTGCTGGAGGAGCTGGCCGGCGGCCAGGCGCTGTTCTTCCGCGGGCTCGCCGACCGGGTGGGCGCGACCGACGACCAGGCGTTCGCCGAGGTCGTGTGGGACCTGGTGTGGTCCGGCGGGCTGACCAACGACACGCTGGCACCGCTGCGGGCCCGGTTGGCCGGGGGCGGTGCGCACAAGAAGGCCGCTGCTCCCCCGCGTCCGCGGCTGGACCGCACCCGGTACGGGCGCACCCGGGTCGGTCGCCCGGCCATGCCCACCCGCAGCGGGCCCCCGATGGTGGCCGGCCGCTGGTCCCGGCTGCCCGACCTGGAGACCAACTCCACCAAGCGGAACAACGCACGCACCGAGTCGCTGCTGGAGCGGCACGGCGTGCTCACCCGTGGCGCGGTGATGGCCGAGCAGGTGCTCGGCGGCTTCAGCGCCGTCTACCCGATCCTGCGGGCCTACGAAGAGAACGGCCGGGCCCGTCGCGGGTACTTCGTGGAGACCCTGGGGGCCGCCCAGTTCGGCACCCCGGGTTCGATCGACCGGCTGCGCAGCTTCGCCACCCCCGACCGCACGCCCACCCCCGCGGTGGTGCTCGCCGCCACCGACCCGGCCAACGTGTACGGCGCGGCGCTGCCGTGGCCCGAACGCACCGTCGGTGCCCCGGGTGAGGCGCCGACCGGCGACGGTGCCGACGAGGCCGTCGACCTCGGCGAGGGCGCCGCCACCGGCAAGAAGCGCGGCCAGACCGGTCACCGGGCCGGTCGCAAGGCCGGCGCGCTGGTCGTCCTGGTCGACGGCGAGCTGGTCCTCTACGTCGAGCGCGGCGGGAAGACCCTGCTGTCCTGGACCGAGGACGAGGTGGCCCTCAAGGAGGCGGCGACAGCGCTGTCCAACGCCGCGGCGGCGGGCGCGCTGGGCCGGATGGTGGTGCAGAAGGCCGACGGCGCCTCGGTGCACGAGCCCACCCCGCTGTCGGCGGCGCTGCAGGCCGCCGGGTTCTCGGCCACCCCCCGGGGGCTGCGGCTGCGCGGCTGAGTCGACAGGTCGGCATGTCGACTCGGAGACTCGGCGACCGCAGGCGCACCCCCGAAGCTCTCCAGGCCGCTCACCCGGCTGCGCGAACGGTCCCCCAGCGACCCGGACAGCGCCCCCGCGGTCGTGGAACCGGTGGACCAGGTGGTGCTCCGAGGTGCCGGTCCCGGGCGCACCAGGCGCCCGGGAACGGGGCAGCCGGGGCGCTGGTCTCCGCGGCGCGGGCCGCGACCTCCGCGACCTGCTCCGGTCGAACCTGCCGGGCGGCGGTCAGCTGGGTCGCAGCCAGCCCGCCACGACCCGGGTCAGCGCCGGCATCACGACGAACCGCAAGCCGATCACGACGACCACTGCCGAGAGCAGCAGCCGCACCGGCCACGGCCAGTCCGCCACCAGCGGCTGGACCAGCAGGTGGAACGTCGACGTCAGCAGGAAGACCCCCAACACGGTGAGGAGCACCAGCTTCCAGGCCGGCGCCGGCCGCGGCGGCCGGGCGAAGAACCCGTGCAGACCCTCCACCCGGGCGAACTGCTCGTCGACGACGAGATCGTGCACCCGCTGGAGCAGCGCGGTGCGTTCCGGGGACTCCTCCCAGCCGGCCAGCGATGCGGCGTCGGCGAACCGGTAGACCAGGTGGTACTCGTCGCCGCCGTCACCGGGGCGCAGGGTCGAGCAGCCCAGGAAGCCCGGGAAGGTCGCGGCCAGCGCCTGCACCTCGGTGGCCCAGGCCTCGAACGCCTCGCGCCGATCGGGGCGGACGGTGCGGGCGGCCGTCACGGTGACCGGTTCCGGGAGTTCGGCCACCGCGTTGCCCTGGAATCGTGTGCGCACGAGGTGGCTCAGCGTCCAGAGACCGCGGCGCCTTCCCCGGTGTCGGGGGGCTCACAGCCCCGGTGACCGCGATCATGGAGCACGTGCCCGAAGGAGACACCGTCTGGCTGGCGGCGAAGCGGCTGGACGCGGCGCTGCACGGTGCCACGCTCGTCCGCGGCGAGCTGCGGGTGCCCCAGCTGGCCGAGATCGACCTGGCCGGGGCCACGGTCACCGAGGTGGTGCCGCGGGGCAAGCACATGCTCTTCAGGTTCGCCGACGGCCGCACGCTGCGCACGCACTACCGGATGGACGGCAGCTGGCACGTCTACCGGCCGGGAGCCCGCTGGCGGGGAGGCCCCGCGTTCAGCATCCGGGCGGTGTTCACCACGCCGGAGTGGGAGTGCGTGGGCTACCGGCTGCACGACATGGTGATGGTGCGCACCAGCGACGAGGCCTCGGTCGTGGGGCACCTGGGCCCCGACGTGCTCGGGCCCGACTGGGACCTGGCGGAGGCGGTGCGCAGGTTGCGCGCCCGGCCCGACGAGCAGATCGGGGTGGCAGTCCTCGATCAGCGCAACCTGGCCGGTCTGGGCAACCTCTACAAGGTCGAGACGCTCTTCCTGTGCGGGGTCAACCCGTGGGCCCGGGTGGGCGACGTCCCCGACCTACCCGGCCTGGTGGAGCGGGGCCGCTCGCTGATGCTGGCCAACCGCGACCGGCCCGAACAGACCACCACCGGGGACACCCGACGGGGCCAGGACCACTGGGTGGCCGGCCGCCAGGGTCGTCCCTGTCGACGCTGCGGGACGACGATCCTGCTCGGCGACCAGGGCCCGGACCTGCAGGAGCGGGTCACCTGGTGGTGCCCGCGTTGCCAATCGACCCCGTCCCCGGTGCCCCGGGCCCGCACCGGCCAGGCCGGCACCGAGCCCCGTCGGGCGCGCTACTAGACGGTGCGGGACAGCCCGCGGGTGGTCCCGGCGAG
>JAOPVM010000415.1 GCA_025966215.1 Klenkia sp. | reverse complement strand
CCGGTCGGCGTCGACCCCGGCGAGCCGGGCGCGCAGCGGGGTGAGGGCGGTCAGCTCGGCGCGGCAGGCGGCGCAGCCGTCCAGGTGGGCCCGGAGGGCGGCCCGCTCGGCGTCGTCCCCGTGCCCGAGGGCGTACCCGCCGAGCGCCTCGCGCTGTTCCCGGTGCGTGCTCACGGTTCCACCCCCATCTCCTCCATCGCCAGGCGCAGTGCCTTCAATCCGTAGAACACCCGGCTGCGCAGTGTGCCCACCGGGATGCCGAGCTCGGCAGCCACCTCGCCGTACGGCCGGCCGCACAGGTGCGTCTGCACGATCGCCGCCCGGTGGTCCGGGCCCAGCCGGCGCAGCGCCTCCTCCACCACCCAGGCGTCGACCAGCTGCTCGTCGAGCAACCCGTCGGCCGCCACGTCGGTGCCGACGGTGTCGCTGAGCTGGCCCTGCCACGGCCGGACGGCGAACCGCCGCGCCTCGTCGACCACCACGTTGCGGGCGATCGCGAACAGCCAGGTGCGCAGGCCCGCCAGCTGCGGGTCGTAGGAGTCCGCTGCTCGCCAGGCCCGCAGGAACACCTCCTGGACGACGTCCTGGGCCGCCCCGCCGTCGCCGAGCTGGCGCAGCGCGAACCGGTACAGCTCGGCCCCGTGCGCGGCATAGGCCTCCCGGGCGTCGAAGCGCTCGACCGCACGCGGGGTCACCGACCTGCCCAGCCGTGCCATCACGCCCCCTCCGCCCGGTGCTGCTCGGCGGTGTCTACGGCTGTGCCGGGCCCGGTGTTCACCGGTGAGCCTGGACGACCAGTTGCCCCGCGGAGGCGCCAACCGGCTCTCCCCGCCAGTCGCCGTCCACCGCGTCGACCACCAGACCCGCCCGGACGAGGTCGGCCCGCAGCTCGGCCTCACTGCGGAACACCAGGGTCGAGCGGGAGAGGGACCGGCTGCCGTCGGGGAAGACGCTGTGCGCGGTGAAGCTGACCCGGGAGCCGACGACGTCGTCGACCTCGGTCCAGGTCCGCACCGGGCCCTGCGCGGTCTCCAGCAGCGCGGGTCGGCCGGTGGAGCCCCACCGTTCCCAGGCGCGGGCGTCGGGATCGCGGCTGTCGAAGAACAACCGGCCGCCGGGCACGAGGGCCCGGGCCAGGTGGCCCAGCGTCTGCATCCACTCGTCGTCGTCGGTGAACACCTGGGCGACGTGGCTGCTCATCAGCACGACGTCCGCGCTGTCGGTGGCCAGGTCCGCCGCCTCGCCGTGCACCCAGGTGACCTGGTCGGCGCCGGGCTTGCCGCGGGCAGCGTCGAGCGACGCTGCGGCCGGGTCGACGCCGGTCACACCGTGCCCGTCGGCGGCCAGGGCCAGCGTCAGCCGTCCGGTGCCGCAGCCGAGATCGACCACCCGGCACGGGCCGCGGGCCCCGACCAGCTCGCGGAACCGGTCGTCGTCGGCACCCCAGGTGTTCTCCCGGTCGTAGAGCGTCACCAGGCGGGGGTCGGTGTAGTGGGCGTCGGGCATCCCCTCCGACCCTGCCAGACGTCGGCCGTTCACCTCCCGCGACGTGATCACGGGGTTCGTGCCGAGGACGCGCCCACGGGCGGCGTCCGGTGCGGCGGGCCTGTAGTCGAACGGGGTCACGAGGTGGTCACGATGTGACTGTGGACTGCCGATGAGATGCGCATGAGCGCTCCGGCAGCTTCTGTCGTGACCACCGGGCGGAGCCCGCACTGGTTCGACCCCGCGCACCAGGCCGCGATCACGGCGGCGTACGACTCCCTGTGCACCACGATCGCCGCGATGCGCGTGGTGGGTGCCCGCACCCCCGTCGGTCCCACCGCGCACCGGGTGCGCGAGCTGGGTCGGCTCGCCGCGGCCAGTCAGCTGCCCGCCCGGGCCGCGCTGCTGCGCTGGGGGGCGTTGCCGGCCACGACCCGGCAGCAGCTGCTCGACGCCTGGTACGCCTCCGAGGCCTGAACGGACCCGCCCTGCGACGGGTCCGTTCGTCAGGCGTCGATGACGACCGGGATGATCATCGGGCTGCGGCGGCCGTTGCGGTTGGCCCAGCCGGCGACGGCCCGGGTGATGAGCTGCTCGAGCTGCAGCGCACCGCCCACGCCCTCCTCGGCCGCCCTGGCCAGTGCCTTCTCGATCAGCGGCACCACGGACTCGAACGTCGACTCGTCGTGCACGAAGCCGCGGGCCAGGAAGTCCGGGGTCTCGGCGAGCAGGCCGGTGTCGGCGTCGACGATGGCCACGACGGTGATGACGCCCTCCTCGGCGAGGTTGCGCCGGTCCTTCAGCGAGGCCTCGGTCGCCCCGCCGACGGTGGCGCCGTCGACGTAGACGTTGCCGGCGCTGACCTTGCCGGTGATCCGGACCCGGCCGTCGACCAGGTCGACGACGTTGCCGTCCTCGGCCAGCACGACACCGCGGGGGTGCACGCCGGTCTTGATCGCGAGCTCGCCGTTGGCCTTGAGGTGCCGCCACTCGCCGTGCACGGGCATCACGTTGCGCGGCTTGACGATGTTGTAGCAGTAGACGAGCTCACCGGCGCTGGCGTGCCCGGAGACGTGCACCTTGGCGTTGCCCTTGTGGACCACGTCGGCGCCCCAGCGGGTCAGCTCGTTGATGATCCGGTAGATGGCGTTCTCGTTGCCGGGGATCAGCGAGCTGGCCAGCAGCACGGTGTCGCCCTCGGAGATGCGGATGACGTGGTCGCGGTTGGCCATCCGGGACAGCGCGGCCATCGGCTCGCCCTGCGACCCGGTGCAGATGACGCACACCTGGTCGGCAGGCAGCTTGTCCATCTGCTTGAGGTCGACGACCAACCCCTTGGGCACGTCGAGGTAGCCCAGCTCCCGGGCGATGCCCATGTTGCGGACCATCGAGCGGCCGACGAAGGCGACCTTGCGGCCGTGCGCGTGGGCGGCGTTGAGCACCTGCTGGATGCGGTGCACGTGGCTGGCGAAGCTGGACACGATGACCCGCTTGGGCGCGGTGCGGAACACCCGCTCGATGGCGGGCACCAGGTCGCCCTCGCTGAGGGTGAACCCGGGGACCTCGGCGTTGGTGGAGTCGGTCATGAACAGGTCGACCCCCTCCTCGCCGAGCCGGGCGAACCCGCGCAGGTCGGTGATGCGCCGGTCGAGGGGGAACTGGTCCATCTTGAAGTCACCGGTGTGCAGCACCAGGCCGGCGGCGGTGCGGATGGCGACGGCGAGGGCATCGGGGATGGAGTGGTTGACCGCGAGGAACTCGGTGGAGAAGGGCCCGAAGTCCAGCGTGTCGCCCTCGGCGACCTCGCGGGTGACCGGCTTGATCCGGTGCTCCTCGAGCTTGGCCTTGATGAAGGCCAGGGTCAGCTTCGAGCCGACCAGGGGGATGTCGCGACGCTCGCGCAGCAGGTAGGGCACGCCACCGATGTGGTCCTCGTGCCCGTGCGTGAGCACGATCGCCTCGATGTCGTCCATCCGGTCCCGGATGGAGGTGAAGTCGGGCAGGATGACGTCGATGCCGGGCTGGTGCTCCTCGGGGAACAGCACCCCGCAGTCGACGATCAGCAGGCGGCCGTCGAACTCGAAGACGGTCATGTTGCGGCCGATCTCGCCGAGGCCACCCAGGGCGACGACTCGCAGACCTCCCTCCGGGAGGGCCGGGGGCGTCTTCAACTCGGGGTGCGTGCGGCTCATGGGCCTCACGCTACGGCGTGCCACCGACACTCTCGCCCGCTGGCGTGTCGACCGGCTGGTCAGGGCTCCAGCAGCACGACCGGGATCCGGCGGCGGGTGCGGCTCTGGTAGGTCGCGTAGGAGCTGAACGTGCCGCAGGCCAGCGACCACCAGCGGGCCCGTTCGCTCCCGGTCACCTCGCGGGCGCGCAGCTCCAGACGGGTGTCGCCGTCGCGCAGGTCGACCTCGGGGTGGGCCAGGACGTTGGCGTACCAGTGCGGGTGGGTGTCCCCGCCGCGGGTCGAGGCCACCGCGGCGTAGACGCCGTCGAGCTCGACCCGCATGAGCGGGGTCTTGCGCAGCAGGCCGGTCTGCGCGCCCCGGGTGGTCAGCAGGACCACGGCGCGGCCGTCGACCGCCGTCCCGGTGGCCTCGATCAGGTCGACCTCGGCGCGCACCCACGGCACGGTGCTCGGCGCGTACTCCCCGTCCAACGGCACCGCCCCAGTCTGCCGGGGCGGTGCCGGTGGCACAGCGCGCGCCCACCGGGGTGGGGAGTGCGTCGGCGGCGGCGAGGTCGCGCCGGCTGGTCTCGGAGCAGGACAGCACCGCGATCACGGTGATCACCGGACAGGCGGCGAGGGAGTCGCGACCCGCCCCGGGTTCGGGTCGGTGGAGCTGCCCGCAGGGCCACGGCGATGG
>JAOPVM010000409.1 GCA_025966215.1 Klenkia sp. | reverse complement strand
GTCGGCGACGGCGTCCAGGACGAGGCTGAGCATGGTGCGCCCACCGACCTCCAGCTGGGGCTTGGCACGGCCACCGAGCCGGGCGGCCCGGCCCCCGGCCAGGACGACGGCCCCGTAGGGCGGCAGGGCGCTCACGACGGGAACGGTAGGTGGCCCACGGTGCGTACCGTCGTCCCCGTGGGACGAGTCACCAGCCGGACACCGGTGCTGCGCATCCGGGGGCCGCACGTGGCCACCCGGCCGGACACCGTCGCCAGCGAGGAGCCGTTGGAGATCCGGCTGGACGGCACGCCGCTGGCGGTCACCATGCGGACCCCCGGGGACGACTTCGACCTGGTGCACGGGTTCCTGGTCACCGAGGGCGTGATCACCTCGGCCGACGACGTGCTGTCCCTGCGGTACTGCGACTCGGTGGACGACGCCGGGCGCAACACCTACAACGTCGTCGACGTGGACCTCGCACCCGGCGTGGAGGCCCCGGACACCGCGCTGGACCGGAACTTCTACACCACCAGCTCGTGCGGGGTCTGCGGCAAGGCGAGCATCGAGGCGATCCGCACGAAGACGCGCTTCGACGTCCCGGCCGACGAGACCCGGTTGAGCCTGGAGACGCTGCTCGCGCTGCCGGACCGGCTGCGGGCCGAGCAGGAGGTCTTCGACCGCACCGGGGGGCTGCACGCGGCGGGGCTGTTCACCGCCGAGGGTGAGCTGGTCGCGCTGCGCGAGGACGTGGGCCGGCACAACGCGGTGGACAAGGTGGTCGGGGACGCCGTCCGCGCGGGCCGGCTGCCGCTGGCCGGCCACGTGCTGATGGTCAGTGGCCGCAGCAGCTTCGAGCTCACGCAGAAGGCCGCGATGGCCGGCATCCCGGTGCTGGCCGCGGTCTCGGCCCCCAGCTCCCTGGCCGTGGAGCTCGCCGACTCCACCGGCATCACCCTGATCGGCTTCCTCCGCGGCGACGGCTGCAACGTGTACAGCCACACCCGCCGGCTGGTGCTGCCCTCCTAGTGGTCGCCGCCGCGCAGCTGGCTCACCACGTGCGGCAGCAGCGGCCCGAGCACGGCCAGGCCGTCCCGGACACCGCCGGTGGAGCCGGGCAGGTTGACGATCAGCGTCCGTCCGGCGGTCCCGGCCAGTCCGCGGGACAGCACCGCGGTCGGGACGGCGGGCTGCCCGTACCGGCGGACGGCGTCGGCGATGCCGGGGGCGTCGCGGTCGAGCACGAGCCGGGTCGCCTCGGGGGTGACGTCGGTGGGGGTGAGCCCGGTGCCGCCGGTGGTGAGCACGACGTCGGCCCCGGAGGCGACGGCCTCGCGGAGCGCGGCGGCCAGCTGTTCGACGTCGTCGGGGCGCACGTGCGGGCCCTCGACGGCGAAGCCGAGCTCGCGCAGCCCGGCGGCCAGGGCCTGGCCGGAGCGGTCCTCGTAGACCCCGGCCGACGCCCGGTTCGAGGCGGTGAGGACGACGGCGCGGGCGCCGGTGGGGAGCGTCATCGGGTCCAGTCGCCCTTCTTGCCGCCGGACTTGGCGAGCAGCCGGACGTCGGTGATCACCGCGCGCGGGTCCACGGCCTTGACCATGTCGATGACGGTGAGCCCGGTGACGGCGACCGACGTCAGGGCCTCCATCTCGATCCCGGTCCGGTCGGCCGTGCGGGCGGTCACGGTGATCTCCACGTCCTCGTCGGTGACCTCGAGGTCGACGGTGACGCCGTGCAGGGCGACGGGGTGGCACAGCGGGATGAGGTCCGGGGTCCGCTTCGCCCCGGCGATGCCGGCGATCCGGGCGACGGCGATGGCATCGCCCTTGGGCACGCCGTCCCCGCGCAGCAGCGCGACGACCTCGGGGCTGACGAGCACCCGGCCGGCAGCGGTCGCGACGCGGGCGGTGACGGCCTTGTCGGTGACGTCGACCATCCGGGCGGCGCCGGTCTCGTCGACGTGGGTGAGGCGCGGTTCGCTCATCGGCGGGCTCCTTCGATCAGGACGATGACGACCTCGGCCCCGGCGGGCAGCTCGCTGACGTCCTCGGGGACGACGACCAGGCAGTTGGCGCGGGCGAGGTGGGCGACCAGGTGCGAGCCGGGACCGCCGACCTGGGAGACCTCGTCGCCGTCGAACCAGCCACGCAGGAACTGCCGCTTGCCGGCGGGGGAGGACAGCGGCCCGGCGAGGCGGGCGGTGGTCCGCAGCCGGTCCGGGTGGGTGATGCCCATCGCCCGGCGCAGGGCAGGGCGGACGAACACCTCGAAGGAGACGAAGGAGCTGACCGGGTTGCCCGGCAGGGTGACCACCGGGACGCCGTCCACGGTGCCGCAGCCCTGCGGGCCGCCGGGCTGCATGGCGACCTTGAGGAACTCCACGGTGCCCAGGGCGCCGAAGGCGTCCTTGACCACCTCGTAGGCGCCCATGCTCACCCCGCCGCTGGTGAGCAGCAGGTCGGCGGTGGCGAGCTCGGCACGCACGGTGGCGAGGAACTGCTCGACGTCGTCGGGGACGAAGTGCAGGGTCCGGGCCTCGCCTCCGGCGTCCTCGACCGCGGTGGCCAGCAGCAGGGAGTTGGACTCGTAGATCTGCCCGGGTGCCAGCGGCTCTCCGGGGGAGACCAGCTCACTGCCGGTGGAGAGCACCAGCACCCGGGGACGGCGGCGGACGACGACGGCCGACCGGCCGACGGACGCCGCCAGCCCCAGCTGCGAGGAGCCCAGCACGACCCCGGCGGCCAGGGCCACCTCGTCCCGGGCGATGTCCTCCCCGGCGTGCCGCAGGTGGGCGCCCCGATCCGGGGAGGAGGTGATCGTGACGGTGTCGGTGGCGCCGTCGGTGCGTTCGACCGGGACGACGACGTCGGCGCCGGCCGGCATCGGGGCCCCGGTCATGATCCGGTGCACGGTGCCGCGCTCCAGGGCGGGCACGTCGACCCGGCCGGCCGGGAGGTCCGCGGTCACCGGGAGCCGGACGGGGGACAGCTCGGTGGCCGCCCCGACGTCGTCCCAGCGGGCGGCGTAGCCGTCCATCGCGGAGTTGGTGAACACCGGCAGGGGGACGGC
>JAOPVM010000399.1 GCA_025966215.1 Klenkia sp. | reverse complement strand
AGGCCGACTCCGACGCGGCGGACTCGAGCATCGCCGCGTAGATCCGGGTGCTGATGTACTTCGGCAGCAGCGCGTCCAGCAGCGCCTCGGCCGAGGGCTCGAACTCGTAGGACGACGTGGGCCCGTCGGTGGACTGCTGGCCGGCCGCGGCGTCCTCGCGCTCGTGCTCGAACTCCTCGACCTCCTCCACCTCCAGCGGGGCCATCCGCTTGGCGACGGGGACCTGTGCCAGCAGCGAGCGGAACTCGGTGTAGACGATGTGGAGCTCGTCCACGCCCTCGATCCCGTCGGCTCCGCCGCCGGTCTCGTCGTCGTCCAGACCGGCGGTGAAGGCCTCGATCAGGGTGCTGCCGACGGCCTGGGCGTCGCTGTAGTCCGGCTGCTCCGAGAACCCGGTCCACGTCTCCTCGACCGCACGGTCACGGAAGCGGTAGTACGTCTCGCCCTTGCGGCCGACGACGTAGAGGACCGGGTCCTTGCCCTCGCTGCGCAGCAGGGCGAGGAGCTCCTCGGTGCGACGCAGCACGTTGACGTTGTAGGAGCCCGCGAAGCCGCGGTCGGAGGTGATCACGAGGACCCCGACCCGACCCGGCTTCTCCCGCTCGGTGAGGAGCGGGTGGTCCAGGCTCGCCGAGGACGCCAGCGCCGAGAGCACCCGGGTGATCTCCCGGGCGTAGGGCTTGGAGGCCTCGACCCGGTTCTGGGCGCGCACGATGCGGGCACCGGCGATCAGCTCCTGGGCCGAGAAGATCTTCTTCGTCGACCGCGTGGAGCGGATGCGGCGCCGCAGCGCGCGGAGGGAGGCAGCCACCGGGTCAGGCCTTCTTCTTGACCTGGACGCGCTCCTGGCCACGCTCGGACGCGTCCATGGCCTCGACCTCGGGCTCGTTGACCTTCAGCGACTCGCCGTCGCTGGTGGTGAACTGCCCGTAGAAGGAGTCCACGGCGTTCTCCAGGTTGCGCACCGTGTCGTCCTCGAGCTTCTTGGTGTTCCGGATCGCGTCCAGGGCACCGGAGTCACCCCGGGACACGAAGTCCAGGAACTCGGCTTCGAAGCGACGCACGTCGGCGACCGGGACGACGTCGAGCTTGAC
Source organism: Klenkia sp. (assembly GCA_025966215.1). Lineage (GTDB taxonomy): Bacteria > Actinomycetota > Actinomycetes > Mycobacteriales > Geodermatophilaceae > Klenkia. The sequence goes on along the minus strand of JAOPVM010000399.1, from coordinate 4,974 downwards.
GGTCGTGCCCAGCCACAGCGCGACGACCTCGCGCTCGACGGAGAACGGCTGGTACTGGCCCTGCTTGAGCAGCTCGACCAGGCGCTGGCCACGGCTCAGGGTGGCCTTGGACGTGGCGTCCAGGTCCGAGGAGAACGAGGAGAACGCCTCGAGCTCACGGAACTGGGCCAGGTCCAGCCGCAGGCGGCCGGCGACGGACTTCATCGCCTTGATCTGGGCGGACCCACCGACACGGGACACCGAGATGCCGACGTTGATGGCCGGGCGGACACCGGAGTTGAAGAGGCCGGTCTCCAGGAAGATCTGGCCGTCGGTGATCGAGATGACGTTGGTCGGGATGTACGCAGAGACGTCGTTGCCCTTGGTCTCGATGATCGGCAGACCGGTCTGCGACCCGCCGCCGAGCTCGTCGGACAGCTTCGCGCAGCGCTCCAGCAGACGGGAGTGCAGGTAGAAGACGTCGCCGGGGTAGGCCTCACGGCCCGGGGGACGACGCAGCAGCAGCGAGACGGCGCGGTAGGCCTCGGCCTGCTTGGAGAGGTCGTCGAAGACGATCAGGGTGTGCTTGCCCTCGTACATCCAGTGCTGGCCGATGGCCGAGCCGGTGTAGGGGGCGATGTACTTGAAGCCGGCCGAGTCCGAGGCGGGAGCCGCGACGATGGTCGTGTACTCCATCGCGCCGGCCTCCTCCAGGGAGGACTTGATCGAGGCGATCGTCGAGCCCTTCTGGCCGACGGCGACGTAGATGCAGCGGACCTGCTGGGCCGGGTCACCGGTGGCCCAGGCGGCCTTCTGGTTGATGATCGTGTCGATCGCGATCGCCGTCTTGCCGGTCTGGCGGTCGCCGATGATCAGCTGACGCTGGCCGCGGCCGATCGGGGTCATGGCGTCGATGGCCTTGATCCCGGTCTGCATGGGCTCGTGCACCGACTGGCGCTGGACCACCGAGGGGGCCTGCAGCTCCAGGGCGCGCCGACCGGTGGAGGCGATCTCGCCGCCGCCGTCGATGGGCTCGCCCAGCGGGTCGACGACGCGACCGAGGAAGGCGTCGCCCACGGGCACGGAGAGGACCTGGCCGGTGCGCTTGACCGTCTGGCCCTCCTCGATGGAGGCGAAGTCACCCATGACCACGACGCCGACCTCGCGCACGTCGAGGTTCAGGGCCAGGCCACGCACGCCGCCCTCGAACTCGAGGAGCTCGTTGGTCATGACCGAGGGCAGGCCCTCGACGCGCGCGATGCCGTCGCCGGCCTCGGTGACCGTGCCGACCTCCTCGCGGGAGACGTCGGACTCGTAGTCACTGACGTAGTTCTGGATGGCACTGCGGATCTCGTCCGCGGAGATCGTGAGCTCTGCCATGGCCCTGGGTGTCCTCTTCCCTGCTCCGGTGCTGTCTGGGGTGGTGCCTGCGCCGTCGGGCGCGGTGGTCGGTCGTGCCGGGTGCTGCGGGGGTCAGCCGGCGAAACGCCGGCCGGCCGCCTCCAGCCGGTGGCTGATGCTGCCGTCCACGACCTCGTCGCCGACCCGGATGACCAGGCCCCCGACGATGGCGGGGTCGACCTGCACCTGCAGGCCGATGGTGCGCCCGTAGGTCCGCTCCAGGATGCCGGTCAGCCGCTCACGCTGGGCGTCGGTCAGCTCGACCGCGCTGGTCACGTGGGCGACGGACTGGCCCCGGCGCGCCGATGCCGCGACCGAGATCCGCTCGACGGCGTTCGCTGCGTTGTGCACGTGCGAACTGGTGAGCGAGTTCCGCACCAGCTTCTCGGTGACCGGGGAGACCCGGCCGGTGAGCAGCCGGTCCAGCAGTGCCGTCTTGCCCTCGCGGGAGGCACTGCGGTCACCCAGCACGCGGGCCAGGGCGTCGTCCCCGTCGATGATCCGGCTGAAGCGGAACAGCTCGTCCTCGACGCTGTCGAGCTCCCCGCGGGACTCCGCGGCGTCCAGCGCCGTGTCGGTCGCGAGGGTCTCGACGGCCTCGACCAGGTCCAGCGGGCGCGACCAGCGCTGCCGGGCCACGGTCTCGACGACGTCGACGGCGGCGGCCGACAACTGGGAGGAGAGCAGCCGGTTGGCCAGCCCCGCCCGGTCGTCGGGGCGCACCGAGGCGTCGGCCAGGGCCCGCCGCAGCGAGACCTGACCCTCGAGCAGGTGCGCGACGGAGAACAGCTCGTCGGCCAGGGACAGTCGCCCCTGGCCGTCGGCGGACCCGACCCGCTCGGCCAGGCGCTCACGCGAGTGCGTCAGCGCCTCCCGGCTCGAGGCGTGCATCAGCGGTTGCCCTCGGGGACGTAGACCGTGCTGCCACCGGTGGGTGCCTGCGACGACGTGCTGGCGGCCATGCCGTCCAGCTCGTCGAGGAAGCGGTCCACGGTGCCGCGGCGGCGGGCGTCGTCCTCGAGGGACTCCCCCACCACGCGGCCGGCGAGGGAGACGGCCATGGAGCCGATCTGCCCACGCAGCTCGTTCACGACCTGCTGACGGGAGGCAGCGAGCTGCTCCTCGCCACGGGCGGTGATCCGGGCGGACTCCTCCTGGGCCTGGGTGCGCAGCTCCTCGAGGATCTGCTGCCCCTCGGCGCGGGCGGCGTCCCGGATCTGCGCGGCCTCGGTGCGGGCCTCGGCCAGCTGCGCGCGGTACTGCTCGAGCGCGGCCTTCGCCTCGGCCTGGGCGGCCTCGGCGCGCTCCATGCCGCCCTCGATCGCGTTGCGTCGCTCCTGGAACGTCTTCTCGATGACCGGGAAGACGTACTTGATGACGACGAACGCCAGGATCGCGAACGTGATGAGGCCGACGATGATCTCGCCGACCGGGGGGAGCAGAGGGTTCTGCTCCTCAGCTGCGAAGACGGTCACGGACGTCACCTCCAACGGGTCTCAGGACCGGAGTCTCGAGGATCAGGGCTGACCGGCGCCGAAGATGAAGGGGACGACCAGGCCGATGAGCGCGAGCGCCTCGGAGAGGGCGGCACCCAGGAAGGCGTAGGTACGGGTGAGACCGGCCGACTCGGGCTGGCGTGCGGTGGCCTGGATGTAGGCCGCCCACACGATGCCGACGCCGATGCCGGGGCCGATGGCAGCGAGGCCGTAACCGACCGAGCCGATGCTGCCGTAGATCTCAGCGAGAACGTCCATTGCGGGGTGTTCCTCCTGTGTCGGTCACCCGGGGTGGTCCCGGGTGGCTGGCGGGGTGGTGCGTGTGTGGGTCGATCTGGCGGGCACGTGAGCCCGGGGGCTCAGTGGGCCTTCTCGACGGCGCCGTTCAGGTACGTCGCGGTGAGCACGACGAAGACGTAGGCCTGCAAGACGATGACCAGGACCTCGAAGAAGGTCATGAACAACGCCATCAGGAAGGAGAACGGCGCGAAGACGAAGGAGAAGTTCTCGCCGAACTTGCCGAGCAGGTAGACCGTGCCCAGCGAGAAGACCACCAGCAGCATGTGGCCGGCGAAGAGGTTGGCGAACAGACGGACGGCGAGCGTGAACGGCCGGATGATGAACACCTGGAGCAGCTCGATGGGGGTCACCAGGAGCAGGAAGGGCCCCGGGACGCCCTGGGGGACGGCCACCTCCTTGAGGTAGCCCCCCAGGCCCTTGTTCTTGATCGCCACCGCGTTGTAGAGGATGTAGACCAGCAGCGCCAGCACCAGCGGCAGCGCGAACTTGCTCATCGGCGAGATCTGGAAGAACGGGATGATGCTCATCGCGTTGTTCGCCAGGATGAAGAAGAACAGCGCGCCGAGGAACGGCACGAAGGGCTTGTACTGGGGCCCGATCACGTCGCGGCCGATGTTGTCCCGGACCAGCCCGTAGCCGCTCTCCATCAGCCACTGCGACTTGCGAGGGACGAGGGTGGGCTTGCGGGTGGCCAGCACCATGAAGGCGAGGATCGCGGCGGTGGCGATCCAGGAGATGACCGTGATGCGGGTGATCGAGAAGTCGAGGCCTGCGATCGAGAACTCGGCAAGTGCCGGCGGGTAGAACTCGGCGATGCTCGGGGAGACGAAGCCTCCGCCGGGGTCGCTCTCGACCGCGAGCACGCTGGCGAGCGCGTGGGCGCTGGAGGTCACCGGTGTCCCTTCTGCGTCCTGGGCTGGCTCCGTCGTCCGCCCGGGGTGTTGCGGTACGTGCTGTAGCTCTTCGAGCTGATCTTGGTGTAGCTGGTCGAGCTGATGGTCTGCACGTCCTCGACCGGGCCGCCGTACTTCTTGACGACCAGGTAGATCGAGAGACCCAGCCCGGCGAGGACACCGACCAGGGTGAAGACGGTCGTCCCCAGCCAGCGGTCGATCAGCCAGCCGATCCCCCCGTAGACGATCAACCCGGACAGGAGTGTCCCGGTGATCCCCCAGCCCATGTCGGCACCACTGGGATGCACGTTCTCATCGGCTGGTCGAGCGGGGCGAGGGCTGCGACCGCCGTCACGCGTGGGGGCGCTGTCCATCGGTTCGGACACTATCAGCCGTCCCGACGCTGCTCGGCCGGGTGTTCTACGTCGTGTGGCTGAACGCCCGCTGTGCGCTCACCGCCGACCTGCTGGGCCGGGGGTGCCGGCGGAGTCGTGTAGTAGAGCTGCCGGGTCCACACCCATCGGGCCTGCACGCCGCTCCACAGCAGCGCTCCGGCGATCACGGTCCAGGCGGCCGCCACGCGATCCGGCCAGCCGTCGGCCGGCAGCGCCTGGAGCAGGGCGAAGAAGCCGATCACCTTGACGAAGAACGCACCCAGCGCGGCGGGCAGCGTGAACGAGTCGTCGATCTTGCCGGCCCAGGCGATGGCGAACCCGGACAGGCAGAAGAACGCCGTGACGATCGCGGCGCCCAGCACGACGCCCAGCGCCTCGGCCCAGCCGGCGAGCAGACCCACCACCGGGACGGCGACGACGGTGCAGGCCAGCGTGACCAGGGTGCCCACGCGCAGGAAGGACAGGTCCCAGGGGCCGGCGGCGCTGCGCGGACCCGGGGGCACCCCGGGT
>JAOPVM010000106.1 GCA_025966215.1 Klenkia sp. | reverse complement strand
GGCGACGACGGCGGCGTTCATCCCGGCCGGCCCGGCCCGCAGCGGGCCGCGCAGTCCGGCGGTGCCGAAGGCCAGGGGAGCGGCGAACCGGTCGGCGAGCTCGGTGTCGGCACCGGCGTCCAGCAGGGCCTGCAGCTCGGCGCGGTCGCCCGGGTGCGGGTCGTCGGCAATCCACTGCTCGACCACGGCCCGGTCCACCGCTCCGCTCACGACGGGTCGGCCTGCTGCGCGCGGGCCGCCACCGCGTCGATGGAGAAGTCGGGGCCGGCGTACTCCCCACCGAGCCGGTCGTGCTCGACGGTGCCCGGGGTGGGCTCGCCCAGCGCCTCGATGATCGCCTCGGCGTAGACCTCGGCGTCGTCGGCGGGCTGGTAGCCCAGGGCGCGGGCGGAGGTCAGGTCCCACCAGGTGCGGGTGTTGGCCGAGACGCCCCACACCACGGCGAAACCGGGGCTGGGGGCGGTGAGCGCGGCGTCGACCAGGGCGACGGTGTCGTCGGGGGACAACCAGGTCGACAGGTGCCGGGGCGTCCGCGGCTCGGGCAGCGCCGAGCCGATCCGCAGGCACACCACGTCCAGGCCGTAGCGGTCGACGTAGAGCGACCCGAGGGCCTCCATCGCCACCTTGGACACCCCGTAGAAGGTGTCCGGCCGGGGCTGGGCGTCGGTCTGGGCGTTCTCGACCCGGGGGGACATCCCGGTGGCGTGGTTGCTGCTGGCCAGCACCACCCGGGGGACACCGGCCAGCCGGGCCGCCTCCAGGACGGCCTGGGTGCCGTCGATGTTCGCGTGCGTGATGGCGGCCCAGGTGGACTCGGTGGGGATGCCGGCCATGTGCACCACGGCGCTGGCGCCCTGCGAGGCGTCGGTGAGCGCGGCGAGGTCGGTGACGTCGGCGACCAGGTGCTCCTCGCCGGGCCGGGTGTCGGTGACCGGGACGACGTCCAGGCAGCGCAGCGCGTGGCCGCGCTCGGGGAGCCCGCCGCGCAGCAGGGTGCCGATGTAGCCGGCGGCCCCGGTGAGGAGGACCGGGCCGCTCATGCCGGCAGCTCCCCGATGAACCGGACCAGGAACTCGCCGAGCCGGCCCGCGGCGGCCTTCCCGGCCTCGAGCACCTCGACGTGGTCCAGGGCCTCCCCGGTGATGCCGGCGGCGGCGTTGGTGACCATCGACAGGCCGACCACCTCGACCCCGGCGGCGCGGGCGGCGATGGCCTCCAGTGCGGTGGACATGCCGACCAGGTCGGCGCCCATCGTGGTGAGCATCCGGATCTCGGCGGGGGTCTCGAAGTGCGGGCCGGGCAGTGCGGCGTAGACGCCCTCGACCAGCGTCGGGTCGATCCGCCGGGCGAGCTCGCGCAGCCGGCGGGAGTAGAGGTCGGTGAGGTCGACGAAGGTGGCGCCGACCAGCGGGGAGCGGGCGGTCAGGTTCAGGTGGTCGCTGATCAGCACGGCCTGCCCGACGGTGTGGTCGGGGGAGAGGCCACCGGCGGCGTTGGTGAGCACCACGGTGCGCACCCCGGCGGCAGCCGCCGTCCGGATGCCGTGCACGACCGGGTCGACCCCTCGGCCCTCGTACAGGTGGGTGCGGCCCAGGAAGAGCAGCACCCGGGTGTCGCCCACCCGCACCGAGCGGATCTCCCCGCCGTGCCCGGTGACGACCGGGGCGGCGAAGCCGGGCAGCTCGCCGATGGCGACGCCGGCCTCGGCCGGGCCGAACGCGTCGGCGGCCGGCGCCCAGCCCGACCCCATGACGACGGCGACGTCGTGCTCGCCACCGAGCGCGGCCATCAGGTCCGCCGCGGCGCGGGTGGCCAGGGCGGCGGGGTCGGTGGGGGAGGTCTCGGCAGGGGTCTGGCTCACGTCCAGGACGCTAGCCCAGGGGAGTGACAGTCCTGGCCGGGCCGTTTGCACACCCGGCGCGTGATCGTCGCCGTCCCTACACTCGCCCGGTGCAGATCCCCTTCACCTCCTCCGAGCGGTCGAGCCTGGGGGTCGAGTGGGAGCTGCAGCTCATCGACCGCGAGACCCGTCAGCTCACCTCCGGTGCCAACGAGATCCTCGCCGAGCTGACGCCGGCCGACGCCGACGAGCACCCCAAGGCCAAGCACGAGCTGCTGCAGTCGACGATCGAGATCATCACCGGCATCTGCGGCACGGTCGCCGAGGCCAAGGCCGACCTGGCCGGCACGCTCGCCGAGGTGGTCGAGGCCGCCGACCGGCGCGGCCTGGGGCTGATGTGCGCGGGCACGCACCCGATCACCGACTGGCAGACGCAGCAGATCTCGCCGAAGGAGCGCTACGCGCAGCTGGTGGAGAAGATGCAGTGGCTGGCCCGCCGGCTGCAGATCTTCGGGGTCCACGTGCACGTCGGCGTCCGATCGCCGGACAAGGTCATCCCGATCGTGAACGCGCTGTGCGCCTACATCCCGCACTTCCTGGCGCTGTCGGCGTCCTCGCCGTACTGGGTCGGAGCCGACACCGGCCTGGCCAGTGCCCGCTCGAAGGTCTTCGAGGGCATGCCGACGGCGGGTCTGCCGTACCAGCTCACCGGCTGGGACGGCTTCGAGCGCTACATGGAGACGCTCATCTCGACCAACGCGATCGAGAGCGTCCGCGAGGTGTGGTGGGACATCCGCCCGCACCCGGACTTCGGCACCGTCGAGCTGCGGATCTGCGACGGCCTGCCCACCCTCGACGAGATCGGTGCCGTCGCTGCGATGGCGCAGTGCCTGGTCGAGCAGTTCGACCGCGAGATCGACCGCGGCTACACCCTGCCCACCCCGGCGAGCTGGGTGCTGCGGGAGAACAAGTGGCGCGCGGCGCGCTACGGCCTGGACGCCGAGATCATCGTCGACGACCGCGGCACGGTCCGGCCGGTCAAGGACGCGCTGCGCGACCTGGTCGAGGAGCTGACCCCCACCGCCCGACGGCTGGGTTGCGTGGACGAGCTGGGCGACGTGCTCCGGATCATCGAGGTCGGCGGCTCCTACGAGCGGCAGCGCCGGGTGGCCGCCGCCAACGACGGTCGGCTGGAGCCCGTCGTCGACAGCCTGCTGGCCGAGCTGCGCGACGGGCTCCCGACGACGTGAGCGGCCCGGAGACCGTCGACCGCTGGGTCGAGGCGCACCACGACGAGCTCGTCGGCGTCCGTCGGCACCTGCACGCCCACCCCGAGCTCGGCTTCGTCGAGCGGGAGACGACGGCGTTCCTGGAGCGGCAGCTCCGCCAGGTCGGGCTGACCCCGCGCCGGCTGCCCAACGGCACCGGGCTGGTCTGCGACGTCGGGTCCGGGGGGCCGATGGTCGTGCTGCGCGCCGACATCGACGCGCTGCCGCTGGCCGACCTCAAGGACGTGCCCTACCGCTCCACCCGCGAGGGCATGTGCCACGCCTGCGGGCACGACGTGCACACCACCGTGCTGCTCGGGGTGGCGCAGGCCCTGGCCGAGCTCGACGCGCTGCCGGGCACCGTGCGCGCGGTGTTCCAGCCGGCCGAGGAGCAGGTGCCCGGCGGCGGCCTGGAGGTGGTGCGGTCCGGTGTGCTCGAGGGTGCGACCCGGGCCTTCGCGCTGCACTGCGACCCGTCGGTGCCGGTGGGCCGGGTGGGCCTGCGCACCGGGTCGATCACCGCGGCCTGCGACCGGCTCGAGGTCACCCTCACCGGACCCGGTGGGCACACCGCCCGACCGCAGCTGACCGTGGACCTGGTGCACGCCCTGGGCCGGGTGGTCACCGAGGTGCCGGGGCTGCTGTCCCGCCAGGTCGACCCGCGCGCGGCGATGTCGCTGGTCTGGGGCGCGGTCACCGCCGGCGTCGCGGCCAACGCCATCCCGGAGACCGGTCAGCTGCGGGGCACGGTGCGGGTGCTCGACCGCGACGTCTGGGACGGCGCCGAGGAGCTGGTCCGCCGGCTGATCCGCCAGGTCGGGGAGGCCTCGGGCGCCGAGGTCGAGGTGGACTACGTGCGCGGCGTGCCCCCGGTGGTCAACGACCCGCGCGGGGTGGCGCTGTTGCGCTCGGCGGCCCTGGAGACGGTCGGCTCGGAGAACGTGGTGCTCAGCCCGCAGAGCATGGGCGGGGAGGACTTCGGCTGGTTCGCCGAGGTGCTGCCGATCGCGCTGGCCCGGCTGGGCACGCACGGCGGGGGAGCCCCGTTGGACCTGCACCGCGGCACCTTCGACGTCGACGAACGGGCCATCGGGGTGGGTGTGCGGCTGCTGG
>JAOPVM010000319.1 GCA_025966215.1 Klenkia sp. | reverse complement strand
CTCGGCGCGCCCGCCGACCGGGTCGGGGTCCTCACCGCCGCTGCGGACGCCGTCCGTGGGGGACCGGCGGCCCTCGCCGGCGTGCGCGGCGAGCTCGACGTGCTCGCCACCGAGCTCGACGACCGGGCCGCCACCCTGGACCTGCAGGCCTGGATCGCCTACGCGGTGATGCTGGTCGTCGCCTCGGTCGGCTGGATGGCCTGGTTCCGCCGGCTCGTCGCCCGGCACCGCCGGCTGCAGGCCGAGGTCACCGCCCAGCAGACGCTCGTCGCGTCGGAGAGCCGGCTGGCCAGCCTGGTGCGCAGCAGCGTCGACGTCATCGTCGTGCTGACCACCGACGGCCGGTTCGGCTACGCCACCGGCTCCGCGGCCCGGTTGTTCGACGCCCCGGTGGAGGAGCTGCTGGGCACCCCGGTGCACGAACGGGTGCACGCCGAGGACGTCGAACCGCTGGTCGCGCTGCTCGACGCCCGCCCGGACGGCGACCACCCGGTCGGTTTCCGGCTCACCCGGGCCGACGGCCGGGTGGTGCACGTCGAGGGCGTGCTCAGCAACCAGCTCGCCGACGCCGCGGTCGAGGGGCTCGTGCTCACCGTCCGGGACGTCACCGCCCGGGTCGAGCTGGAACGCCAGCTCACCCACCAGGCGCTGCACGACCCGCTCACCGGGCTGTCCAACCGCCGGCTGTTCGGCGACCGGCTCGAGCACGCCCTGCGCCGCCGCAGCGGTTCGACCCAGCGGCTGTCGCTGCTGTTCATCGACCTGGACGACTTCAAGGAGGTCAACGACCGCTTCGGCCACGAGGTGGGCGACGCGCTGCTGGCCGAGGTCGGCACCCGGCTCACCGGCCTGGCCCGGGACGGGGACACCGTGGCCCGGCTGGGCGGCGACGAGTTCGCCCTCCTGCTGGAGGAGACCGACCTCGCCGAGGCCCGGCTGGTCGCCGCCCGGATCCACGAGGCGTTGGCCGTCCCGGCGGTCGCGGCCGGCCACCACCTCGTCGTGCGGGCCAGCATCGGCCTGGCCGACGCCCCCGCCGAGGGCGCCACCGGCGCGGACCTGCTGCGCAACGCCGACGTCGCCATGTACCTGGCCAAGGACGGCGGCAAGCGCGGGACGGCGGTCTACGAGCCCGGCCTGCACTCCGCGGCGCTGGACCGGTTGCAGCTGCGCGCGGACCTGGAACGGGCGCTGCGGGCCGACGAGCTCGTGCTGCACTTCCAGCCCACGGTCGACCTCACCACCCCCGGGATCCCCACGGTGCAGGGCTTCGAGGCGCTGGTGCGCTGGCAGCACCCGGTGCGCGGGCTGCTCCCGCCGGTGGACTTCGTGCCGTTGGCGGAGGCGTCCGGGCTGATCGTCCCGCTGGGCACCTGGGTGCTCGAGGAGGCGTGCCGGGCCGCGGTCTCCCTGCAGCACCCCGACCGCCGGCCGATCAGCATGTCGGTCAACGTCGCGGTCCCCCAGCTGACCGAGCCCGGCTTCGTCGAGCTGGTCACCGGCACGCTGGCCCGCACCGGGCTCTCCCCGGACCGGCTGGTCCTGGAGATCACCGAGACCGCCGTGCTGGCCGGGGCGGACGTCGTGGCCCCGCTGCTGGCCCGGCTGCGCGCCGTCGGCGTACGGATCGCGATCGACGACTTCGGCACCGGGTACAGCTCCCTGGCCCACCTGCGCGACCTGCCGGTCGACGTGCTGAAGGTGGACAAGTCCTTCGTCGACCACGTGGTGTCCTCCGAGCAGGGTGCCTCGCTGGCCGAGGCGATCATCGCCATGGGCCACTCGCTGCACCTGTCGACCGTCGCCGAGGGGGTCGAGGACGCCGGGCAGGCCGCCTGGCTGACCGCCGCCGGGGCCGGCTCCGGCCAGGGCTACCTGTGGTCGCGACCGGTCCCCCTGGACCAGGCCGCCCGGCTGCTCGAGCACCCCGTGGGGGGCCGCGTCCGCGGCTGATCCACCCGCAGGGGGTTCGCGGCCCCGTCCACCGGGCACCGACCCGCGGTGGAGGAGGAGGCGACTGCGGTGACGACGCCGCTGCCCGGCCACCTCGACGCGGCCTTCCTCGACGGTCGGCACCTCGACGACGCCTACCTGGTGCAGCGCGCCCAGCGCGGCAGCCCGGAGGCCTTCGCGGTGCTCGTGGCCCGGCACCGCGACCAGGTGTACCGGGTCGCCCACCGGCTGGTCGGGGAGGCCTCCACCGCCGAGGACGTCGCCCAGGACGCGCTGGTGTCGGCCTGGCGGGCGCTGCCGGACTTCCGCGGCGACGCCGCGTTCAGCACCTGGCTGCACCGGATCACCACCAACGCCGCCCGCCAGCTCCTCACCCGCCGCCGGCCCGTCGTCCCGCTCACCGGCGAGGAGCCCGTGCCGCCGGCCGAGCACCCCGACGCCCAGGTGGTGGACGCCGAGTGCACCCGCGCGCTGCGCGCCGCCGTCCGCGCCCTGCCCTTCGACCAGCGTGCCGCCCTGGTGCTGGTCCAGTTCGAAGGCCTGTCCTACCTGGAGGCTGCCCGCGTGCTCGAGGTGTCCGAACCCACCCTGCGGGGGCGCATCGCCCGGGCCCGCCGCAGCCTGCTCGACACCATGCGGGGCTGGCAGTGACCGGCGCCGTGCGGGAGCTGGCCTGCGGCTGCAGCCTGGACGACCTGCTCGCCCAGGTGGCCGACGGCGCCGACCCCGCCGACCCCGACCACCAGCGGGCCTGTCCGCACTGCCGGGCGGCCCTGGCCGAGCTCGCCGGCCTGTGGGCACCGGTCCGTGAGCTGGCGGAGACCGCGCCGGCCACGCCGGCCGGCCTGGACGCCAAGGTCATGGAGCGGGTGGGCGCGATGGCCACACACGCCTGGCACGCCGTCCTCCCCGAGACCGACGGCGTCACCCGGGTCGCCGCCTGGGTGGTCGCCGTCGTCGCCC
>JAOPVM010000317.1 GCA_025966215.1 Klenkia sp. | reverse complement strand
TCGTGCTGAACCCGGGCAGCGTCGGCTGGCCCGCCTACGACGACGACCACCCCCATCCCCACGTCATGGAGGCGGGAACGCCGCACGCCCGCTACGCCGTCGCCGAGCGCACCGACGGGCGATGGACGAGCGAGTTCCGGGCCGTGGAGTACGACTGGGAGCGGGCGGCCGCGATCGCCGAGACGAACCATCGACCCGACGTCGCCCGGGCGCTGCGCACCGGTCGGGTCTGAGCCGAGCCGCCACTTGCCCACCCACGAGTCACCTTGCTGGCGAACTCAAGCTGGGGTGACGTCATTGCCTGCGCCTCGGAAGAACCCGTCACAACGAATCGGGCAGCCGTGGGTGCGTGAGGTGTGTCGGATCCGCACGCGTTCTTGGTTGCCGTCCTGGTCTCCCCGCAGCTCCACCCTCCACGACAGGCCGCTCTCCCACCGGGAGAGCGTCGTGCGTCGTCTCTCAGCGGTTCTGTCGGCGAGCGACCACGACCAGGCCCACGAGGACCAGGGCCAGCGGCGCCCAGCCGGGCAGGCCGAACGGGCCGAGGATGAGCTCGGCCACGAAGATCAACAACCGGAACGCGACCCAGAAGCCCACCAGCAGGACGATCCAGAACACGACGGGTCGTTCGGACTGCAGTCGGCGCAACATCTCCATGTGCCCAGCATCCCAGTCGGCGCAGCGGAACAGGGCGCCGCTGACCTGTGCTGCCCCTGGGGATGAGCATCGAACAGACCGCCCCCACCCCGCCCTTCCTCGGTGCGCACGCTCTCGTGGTCGGCGCCAGCGGCATCACCGGCAGCGCCCTGGTCGAGAAGCTGACCGCCGGCGGCTGGGAGGTCTCCGGCCTGTCCCGCAACCCGGTCGAGGGCTCGAGCGCCCGGCACGTCCGCGCCGACCTGCGCGCCCCGGAGTCCCTCGCCGAGGCGCTGGGTGAGCTGCGGCCCACCCACGTCTTCTTCTGCGCCTGGTCCAAGCAGGCCACCGAGGCGCAGAACATCGTCGTCAACCAGGCGATGGTCGCCGACCTGCTGGCCGCGTTGGCGCCGGGCCGCAGCGTCCGGCACGTCGCGCTGGTCACCGGGCTCAAGCACTACCTCGGGCCCTTCGAGGCCTACGCGCAGGGCGAGATGCCCGACACCCCGTTCCGCGAGGACGCCGAACGGCTCCCGGTCGAGAACTTCTACTACGCCCAGGAGGACGCGCTCGCCGCCGCCGCGGCCGAGCAGGGCTTCACCTGGACCGTGCACCGCTCGCACACCGTCATCGGCCACGCCGTCGGCAATGCGATGAACATGGGCTCCACGCTGGCCACCTACGCCGCGATCTGCCGCGCCGACGGCCGACCGTTCGTCTTCCCCGGCTCGCAGACGCAGTGGAACTCCCTGGTCGACGTGACCGACGCCGGCCTGCTCGCCGACCACATGATCTGGGCGTCCACCACCGAGGCCGCCGCCGACGAGGCCTTCAACGTGGTCAACGGCGACGTCTTCCGCTGGCGCTGGATGTGGCCCAAGCTCGCTGAGGCGCTGGACGTCGAGCCGGTCGGCTTCTCCGGGGCGCCGCGGCCCCTCGAGCAGCAGATGGCGGACGCCGAGCCGGTCTGGGCACGGGTCGTCGCCGAGCACGGGCTGGTCGAGCCCGACCTGTCCCGGGTGGCCTCCTGGTGGCACACCGACTCCGACCTCGGTCGCGACATCGAGGTGCTCGCCGACATGAGCAAGTCCCGGCTGCTGGGCTTCACCGGGTACGTGCGCACCGAGGACTCCTTCACCCGGCTCTTCGATCGCTACCGAGCGGACGGCGTGCTGCCCTGACCCATCCGGGTGACCGCGTACTGACGCTACGAACAGGCTTCTGACCTGCGCATACTGCTTGATCGGCCACCTCTTTCGCGCTAGACTTCGAACACACATTCGAAGCGGGAGGGGGTCGGCGTGAGCGAGCTCCAGTCAGCGCTCGACGGCCTCGTGGCGGACGACCTGCACGCCCTCACCAACGGCCAGACCCTGGACCGGACGGCGCTCCTCGTCGCCGCCCGCAACCGGTTGGACGCCGAGCTCACCCGCACCGTCCGGCACGCCGAGCGAACCCAGGCGGCCGAGCACGACGGGCTGCGCTCCCTGCGGTCGTGGCTGATCGGGCACGTCCGGCTGTCGGCCACCGACGCCGGGCGCATCGTGCGGTCCGGGCGCGCGGTCGAGCACTTCCCGGCACTGGCCGCCGGGTTCGCCGCCGGGGAGGTGACCGCGGCGCAGTTCGACGTGGTCGCCGGTGCGGTGGGGGAGTCCGAGCGCGCCCGGGCCGACGAGCAGGGCATCGACCTCGCGCCCTTCGACCAGGCGTGGACCGCCGTGGCCGTGCAGGAGCCGCACCAGTCCCTCGCCGTCGCCGTCCGGGCGTTCGAGGACGCCCTCGACCCCGACGGCGAGGAGCCCGACCCCACCGAGGGGCGCCGGCTCTCGATCGCGAAGCACTCCGACGGCAGCGTCACCGGCCGGTTCGACCTCGACGCGGTCGGCGGGGAGAAGGTGCAGGCCGCGATCGAGGCGATCGTGCAGGCCGACCGCCCGAAGGGCGACCTCCGCACCCGCGTCCAGCAGAACGCCGACGCCCTCGTCCAGCTGTGCGACAACCAGCTCGCCGCGGGCGACCTGCCGCTGCTGCGGACGGTCAAGCCGCACGTCGCCCTCAGGGTCAGCCTCGACGACCTGGTCGACGAAGGGGCCGGTCCGGGCACCGCCACCACCGGTTTCGGCGCGGTCGTCTCCGCCGCCCGGGCCCGCTGGCTGGCCTGCGACGCCGTCGTCTCCCGGGTCGTGATGGGCCCGGACGGCGTCCCGCTCGACCTGGGTCGCTCCCACCGGGTCGTCACCCCGGGCATGCGCCGGGCGGTCGTGGCGCGGGACAAGACCTGCGTCTTCGCCGGCTGCGGAGCCCCGCACTTCTGGGCCGACGTGCACCACCTCGTGCACTGGGCGCACGGCGGCGAGACGTCGCTGGCGAACTCCGCACTCCTCTGCGAACGCCACCACACCCAGGTCCACCACGGCTTCCGGGTCGCCCGTGACCCCGGCGGCCGATGGCGCACCTGGCGACCCGACGGCACCGAGATCGTCCGGGAACCTCTGCTCGTCTGAGCGTCGAACCGCAGCCCGGCCGTGGGCCGAGGGCGCCGTCGGCGAGCACCGGAACCGGCGGACGACGGTCGTGCGCCCCAGCCTCCAGCTCACCCTGGACCGCGACGTGCAACCGGCACCGACCTGCGCCTGGTCACCCCCACCGCGGAGCCGGGCACCGAGGACGTCCCCCGATGCGACCTGGTCCGCACCCTGGACCCGGCCGAGGTCGGCCGCACCGCGCTCCGCGGCCTACCGTCGGACCGTGCGCCTGGTCTCCCTGCTCCCCGCGGCCACCGAGATCGTCGCCGCGCTCGGCCTGGCCGACGACCTCGTCGGGGTCAGCTTCGAGTGCGACCAGCCGCCGGGCATCCGCGACCGGGTCCGCGTCGTCGTCGGCGGGTTGGACACCGCGGGGCTCACGCCGGGGCAGATCGACGCCACCGTCCGGGCGCGGGTCTCGGCGGGGGAGGACCTCTACACGCTGCACGCCGGTGCGCTGGCCGAGCTGGCGCCGGACCTCGTGCTCACCCAGGACCTGTGCCAGGTCTGCGCGCTGCCGGGCGGCACCGTGCGCGACGCGCTCGCCCACCTGGGGACGACGGCCGACGTGCTCACCCTGGACCCGCACACCCTGGACGACGTGCTGACCAGCATCACCGCGGTCGGCGAGCGGTCCGGGGTGCCCGATCGGGCCGCCGAGGTGGTCCGCGGGCTCCGGCTCCGGCTGGCCGCGGTCCAGCGCGCCGTCGCCGGCCGCCC
>JAOPVM010000286.1 GCA_025966215.1 Klenkia sp. | reverse complement strand
TGCGCGTGGGCGTCGTCCCGGTGGTGCTGGACCCGGCGCTGCCGGCGGCCGAGCGCGCCGACCTGGTCGCCGACGCCGACCCCGCGCTGGACGTCGGGGACGACCCGGCACAGCTGCTGGGTGAGGCGACCGCGGAGCTGGCGCCGTTCCCGCTGGCCCGGCCGATGCACTACACGTCGGGGACGACGGGCCGGCGCAAGGGCGTGTGGTCCGGCGTCCTGACCGACCAGGACGCCCGGGCGTTGGCCACCGAGGAGATCGGGCTCTGGGGCTTCGCGCCCACCGACCGGCACCTGGTGCTCTCCCCGCTGCACCACTCGGCGCCGCTGCGGTTCGCCGCGCACACCCTGCTGGCCGGGGGAGAGGTGCTGCTGCCCGGGCCGTTCGACGCCGCCTGGGCGGCCGCGGTGATCAGCGGGCTGCGCCCGACGACGACGTTCTGCGTGCCCACCCACCTGCAGCGGCTGCTCCGCGAGGACGTCGACTGGTCGTCCTTCCGCGTGCTGGCGCACGCCGGCGCGCCCTGCCCCGAGCCGACGAAGCGGGCGGTCGTCGAGGCACTCCCCGACGGGGCGGTGTGGGAGTTCTACGGCTCCACCGAGGCCCAGTTCACCGTCTGCTCGGCCGCTGACTGGCTGGCCCACCCGGGCAGCGTCGGGCGGGCCCGGCCCGGCCGGACGCTGGAGACCGACGAGCGCGGGCAGCTGTGGTGCGCCGTCCCCCGCTGGGCCCGGTTCGAGTACTGGCGCGCCCCGGAGAAGACGGCCGCCGCCTGGCGGGGCGACCGCGTCACCGTCGGCGACCTGGGCCGGGTGGACGACGACGGCACCGTGTGGCTGGACGGCCGACGGGAGGACCTGGTCATCTCCGGCGGGGTCAACGTCTACCCGGCCGAGGTGGAGGCGGTGCTCGATGCGCACCCGGCCGTGGTGGAGTCCGCGGTCGTCGGGGTGCCCGACGACGACTGGGGTCAGCGGGTGGTCGCCGCCTACGTGGGCGACGTGCCGGCCGGGGAGTTGCGCGCCTGGGCCCGCGAACGGCTGGCCCCGGCCAAGCGGCCCAAGTCGCTGCACCCGGTCGACGAGCTGCCCCGCACCTCCACCGGCAAGGTCCGCCGACTGGACCTGCCGGGCGTGCTGGGCCTGTGACCGACCGGGACGTGATCGTGGTCGGCGCCGGGTCCGCCGGCTGTGCCTTCGCCGCCCGGCTGGTCGACGCCGGCCGCTCGGTGCTCGTGCTGGAGGCCGGCCGGGACCACCCGCAGCCCGCGGACTTCCCGGCCGCGATCCGGGACGCCGCGACCATGGGCGCCGCCGTACCCGGGCACCCGGCGAACTGGGACCTCACCGGCGAGCTCACCGACGACCTGCGCTGGCCGGTGCCCCGCGGCCGGGTGCTCGGCGGGTCCAGCGCGCTCAACGGCACCTACTTCGTCCGGGCCACGCGGGAGGACCTGGACGGCTGGGCGGCCCGCGGCAACGACCTGTGGTCCCACGCGGCGGTGCTGCCCTCCTTCCGGCGCAGCGAGAGCGACCCGCTGCACGGCACCACCGGCCCGATGCCGGTCAGCCGGACGACCACACCGCACCCGGTCAGCGACGCGTTCACCGCGGCCTGCCTGGAGCTGGGCTTCCCCGCCGAGCCGGACAAGAACGGCGACGCCCCGCCCGGGGTCGGTCCGGTGCCGGTGAACGTGCGCGACGGCGTGCGGGTGAACACCGCGATGGCCTACCTGTCCCCACGGCGCGGGCACCCGGGGCTGACGGTGCGCGGCGACAGCCCCGTCGTCCGGGTGCTGGTGGAGCGGGGCCGGGCCGTCGGGGTGCGGACGGCGGACGGCGCCGAGCACCGGGCCGACGAGGTCGTGCTGGCCTGCGGCGCCGTCGGCTCCCCGCACCTGCTGATGCTCTCGGGCCTCGGCCCGGCCGACGGGTTGCGGGCAGCGGGGGTGACCCCGCTGGTCGACCTGCCCGGGGTGGGGGCGGACTTCACCGACCACCCCGACCTCTACGTGACGTACCAGCCGACCCGCCGGACGCCGATGCCGCGCGCGATGCTGCCGCTGACCACGGCGCTGAACACCGCCGACCACCTCGAGGTGATGCCCTGGCTCAAGCCGTTCAGCAAGGTGATGCTGTCCCGGTCCTCCGGGCACGCGCTCTCCGGGCTCACCGAGGTGCTCCGTCGTCCGGCGGCGACGCTGCGGGCGCTGCGGGGCACCTCGCTGCAGCGGGTGTGGCAGCAGGCCCGCACCCGCGACGACCTCTACCTGGGCGTCGCCCTCCAGGCCGAGGACAGCCGCGGCGTGCTCACGTTGACCAGCGCCGACCCGGCGGTGCAGCCCCGCATCCGGTACCGCTACCTCGGCGCCGAGGCCGACCGCCGGTCGATGCGGCAGGTGGTGCGGTTGGCCGCCGAGCTGCTGCGCACCGACGCGATGGGCCCGCTGGTCGCCGGCCGCACCGACCTGCCCGACGACGTGCTGGCCGACGACCGGGCGCTGGACGCCTGGGCCCGGGCACACCTGGCCACGGCGATCCACCTGTCCGGCAGTGCCCGGATGGGCCCGGACACCGACCCCGGCGCGGTGGTCGACCAGCACCTGCGGGTGCGCGGCGTGGAGGGCCTGCGCGTGGTCGACACCTCGGTCATGCCGCAGGTGACCACCCGCGGACCGGCCGCGACCGCGGTGGCGATCGGCGAGCGGGCCGCGGAGCTGGTGGTCGGAGGCTGACCCGGTCGGGTGGGTGCGGGCTGCGTCCTGCGGGTGGGCACCTCCCGCAGGTCACCGACTCCGGCGCGGACCTGGCCACCCAGCTGGTGCGCCGGGTGGTCGGCGGCTGCGGCAGTCGGGCTTCGAGGCCCTCGCCGACCGCGGGGAGCGGAGGCCGGCGTTCCTCCTGGAGGCCGCCCGCACAGCTGCGGGCAGCCGCTGCCGGTCGGGCCGCGAACGCCGTCGCCGGCGAGGAGTCCCGCGGTCGGGTCTGGCGGGGTGCCTGCCCGCACTGCGGTGTCCCGGCCGTGCGTCGTCGGCGAGCGCACCGAGGACGCCCCCACCGAGGCCTGGGCCGGGGGACGGGCCGGGGGACGGGCCGGGTCGCGCCCGAGGGCGGCGCTGGGCTCGGTGCAGGCGACCG
>JAOPVM010000270.1 GCA_025966215.1 Klenkia sp. | reverse complement strand
GCGATGATCACCGCCTTCGGCACCGGCATCCACGACGAGTTCGACATCGCCAAGCACCGGTACCACAAGATCAACCTGATGGCGGACGCCGCCGTCGACGGCCAGCACATCCGCACCCTGCTGCTGACCCTGCTCTTCCGCTTCATGCGCCCGCTGGTCGAGGCGGGCTACGTCTACCTGGCCAACCCGCCGCTGTACAAGATCAAGTGGGGCGCCAAGCTCGGCGACGAGTACGTCTACACCGACGCCGAGCGCGACGCGCTGCTCAAGGCCCGGGCCGCCGAGGGCCGCAAGCTGCCCAAGGAGGACGCGATCCAGCGCTTCAAGGGCCTGGGCGAGATGGACGCCAAGGAGCTGTGGGAGACCACGATGAACCCGGAGTCCCGGATCCTGTCGCTGGTCACCCTGGACGACGCGGCTGCCGCCGACGAGCTCTTCAGCATCCTGATGGGCGAGGACGTCGAGGCACGGCGGTCCTTCATCACCCGCAACGCCAAGGACGTCCGCTTCCTCGACGTGTGAAGGACCCCGTCGCCCCCACCGCTCGTTCCGCGCGGCGGGGTCCTGCGACGGGTCGTTCCCGCACCTGAACTGGCGTTTGTCCCCCTCTGTGCACCGACTTGTGGAGAACTGAACCGTGACGGAGACCCCCAGCCGCGACCGCGTCGAACCGGTCGACCTGCAAGAGGAGATGCAGCGCAGCTACATCGACTACGCGATGAGCGTCATCGTCGGTCGTGCGCTGCCCGAGGTGCGTGACGGGCTCAAGCCCGTGCACCGCCGCGTCCTCTTCGCCATGTACGACCAGGGCTTCCGCCCCGACCGGGCCACCGTCAAGTGCGCCCGGGTCGTCGGTGAGGTGATGGGCAACTACCACCCGCACGGGGACTCCTCGATCTACGACGCCCTCGTGCGGCTGGCCCAGCCCTGGTCGATGCGCTACCCGCTGATCGACGGCCAGGGCAACTTCGGCTCCCCGGGCAACGACCCGGCCGCCGCGATGCGGTACACCGAGGCCCGGCTGACGCCGCTGGCGATGGAGATGCTCGCCGACATCGGCGAGGACACCGTCGACTTCCAGCCCAACTACGACGGCAAGAACATGGAGCCCCTGGTCCTGCCGGGGCGCATCCCGAACCTGCTGGTCAACGGCTCGGCCGGGATCGCGGTCGGGATGGCGACCAACATGCCCCCGCACAACCTGCGCGAGGTCGCACAGGCCGTCTACTGGATGCTCGACCACCCCACGGCCCCGGCCGAGGAGGCCCTGGCCGCGTGCATGGCCGAGGTCAAGGGCCCGGACTTCCCGACCCACGGCCTGATCGTCGGCCGGGACGGCATCGAGGACGCCTACCGGACCGGTCGCGGCTCGGTGCGCATGCGCGCCGTCGTCTCGGTGGAGGAGGACAGCCGGGGCCGGGTGCAGCTCGTGGTCACCGAGCTGCCCTACCAGGTCAACCCGGACAACCTGGCCGAGTCGATCGCCGAGGGCGTGCGCGACGGCAGGCTGCAAGGCATCTCCGAGATCGCCGACGAGTCCTCCGACCGGGTGGGCCGCCGGCTGGTCATCACCCTGCGGCGCGACGCCGTCGCCAAGGTGGTGCTGAACAACCTCTACAAGCACACCCAGCTGCAGACCACGTTCGGCTGCAACATGCTCTCCCTCGTCGACGGGGTGCCGCGCACGCTGCGGCTGGACGAGCTGATCCGCTACTGGGTCGCCCACCAGGTCGAGGTCATCCAGCGGCGCACCCGGTACCGGCTGCGCAAGGCCGAGGAGCGCGCGCACATCCTGCGTGGCTGGGCCAAGGCGCTGGACCAGCTCGACGCGGTGATCGCGCTCATCCGGGCCAGCGAGTCCGCCGAGACCGCCCGCACCGGCCTGATGGACCTGCTCGACGTCGACGAGGTCCAGGCACTGAGCATCCTGGACCTGCAGCTGCGTCGCCTCGCCGCCCTGGAGCGGCAGCGGATCATCGACGAGCTGGCCGAGATCGAGGCCCGCATCGCCGAGCTGCAGGCGATCCTGGACTCCCCGGAGCGGCAGCGGCAGATCGTCCGCGACGAGCTCGAGGCGATCGTCGACAAGTACGGCGACGAGCGGCGGACCAACTTCATCGCCCACGACGGTGACGTGTCCATGGAGGACCTCATCGCCGAGGAGCAGGTGGTCGTCACGATCACCCGCACCGGCTACGCCAAGCGCACCAAGGCCGACCTGTACCGGTCCCAGCGGCGCGGCGGCAAGGGCGTCATGGGCGCCACGCTCAAGCAGGACGACCTGATCCAGCAGTTCTTCGTGGGTTCCACCCACGACTGGATCCTGTTCTTCACCAACAAGGGCCGGGTGTACCGGGCCAAGGCCTACGAGCTGCCCGAGGCCGCCCGCACCGCCCGCGGCGCGCACGTGGCCAACATCCTGGCCTTCCAGCCCGACGAGAAGATCGCCCAGGTCATCCAGATCAAGGACTACGCGGTCGCCCCGTACCTGGTGCTGGCCACGGCGAACGGCCAGGTCAAGAAGACCCGGCTGGCCGACTTCGACTCCCCGCGCAGCGGCGGTGTCATCGCGATCAACCTGCGGGAGAACGACGAGCTGGTCGGTGCCTCGCTGATCGACCCGGAGCAGAACCTGCTGCTGGTCACCCGCAAGGCGATGAGCATCTGCTTCAAGGCCGACGACGCGCAGCTGAGGCCGATGGGTCGGGCCACCGAGGGGGTGCGCGGCATCTCGCTGTCCGACGACGACCGGCTGCTGTCGATGATCGTGGTGACCGAGGGCGTCGACGTGCTGGTGGCCACCGAGGGCGGGTACGCCAAGCGCACCGGCATCGAGAACTACCCGGAGCAGAACCGGGGCGGCAAGGGCGTGCTCACCGCCGACCCGAAGTCCCGCAAGGGCGTGCTGGTCGGTGCCCTGTCGGTGGTGCTCGGCGACGAGCTCTACGCCATCACCTCGACCGGCGGCGTGATCCGCACCCCGGTCAACGGCGTCCGGCACAACAAGGACCGGGCGACCATGGGCGTCAAGCTCATGAACTTGCCGGAGGACGTGACGATCGTGGCGATCGCCCGCACGACGGACAACGACGAGCCCGACGCCTAGGCTGGGGCGCGATGCCAGACCCGGGGTCGGACTCACCAGTCCGGCCCCGGTCGGTCTGGAGCGGGCACGGGACTGACCGAGGCACCGACGCCCTCCCACCCGGGAGCGTGCCGAGTGCGAGGGGGCGACGCGAGTCGCCCGGGGACGGGAGTACGGCATGAGCGACCGGACACAGGGCTCGGTCCGCGACGACGCCGGACGGCCGTCGCAGGGACCCGGCGCGCAGGCCCCGCCGGCGAGCGAGGTGGCTCCGGCGGCCTCGTCCGGCTCCTCGGCCGCCGGGAAGCCCCCGGCGCCGGTGACCGCGCCCGGCTGGGGCGGCGCGACCCCGGCCCGTCCCGCCGACCAGGGCGCGATGACGAAGGCCACCACCCTC
>JAOPVM010000244.1 GCA_025966215.1 Klenkia sp. | reverse complement strand
TCCGTGAGTCCGGCTCGATCGAGCAGGACGCCGACATGGTGATGATGATCCACCGCGAGGACATGTACGAGAAGGAGTCCCCGCGGGCCGGCGAGGCCGACATCATGCTGGTCAAGCACCGCAACGGACCCACCGCCAACGTCACCGTCGCCTTCCAGGGCCACTACTCGCGCTTCGTGGACATGGCCAACTGAGAAGTCCCTGGCGTGGGTGCGCCGGCCGTGCGCTCATGGGCCGGTGACCGACCGGCCGTTCAGCGAGCTCGCCCCGTTCCACCAGCTGGGCGAGGACCCGGTGCCGCCGGTCGTCAGCCGGCTGGTTCAGGCACACGGACCGGCCCGGCTGGTCTGGCGCAACGAGCTCGGGGGCCTCACCTTCGCCCTGGGGACGACGGCGCACGTGAAGTGGAACCCCCGGTCCACCGGGGTCGACCTGGGTCGGGAGCGGGACGCGCTGGGCTGGCTGGGTGGGCACCACCCCGTCCCGCGGGTGCTCGGCAACGGCACGGACGGCGAAGCCCAGTGGCTGCTCACCGCGACGCTGGCCGGCGACCACGCGGTCGGGGACCGGTGGCGGGCTCGCCGACCCGAGGCGATCTCTGCCATCGCGACCGGGCTCCGGGTTCTGCACGCGCTGCCGGTCGACGTCGTCCCCGCCGACCGGGTGGCCGAGAGCTGGGCGGCCCGCAGGCCGCAGCCCCTCGGCCCGCGCCCGCCGGTGGTGGACCCCGTCGTCGTGCACGGCGACGCCTGCGCCCCCAACACCCTGGTCGCCGACGACGGCAGCTGGGTGGGGCACGTCGACCTGGGTGACCTGACCGTCGGGGACCGGTGGGCCGACCTCGCCGTCGCGTCGCTCAGCCTGGACTGGAACTACGGCGAGGGCCACCAGGACGAGCTGTTCGACGCCTACGGCACCGCTCCCGATGCCGAGCGGATCCGCTGGTACCGGGCCCTGTGGGAGCAGGAGTCCTGACTGTCGGACCGGTGGTGCAGCGTGCGCGGCACGAGCGCCGAACCGGCAGCAGACCCCACCCGCGCCCTGTCCCGCACCGAGGCCTCGACGGCAGTCGAGGCCCTGGGGTGGCGGCTGCTGCTCGGCGAGCTGCGCAGCGCGGTCGAGGTCGGGTCGCTCGCCGAGGGGGCCGCGCTGGCGACCAGGGTCGAGGTCGGTCTGCAGACCCGTGACCGGGCGCTGGTCACCGCCGCCGACGTCGAGCTGGCGCACCGGGTGACCGCGTTCCTCCAGCGGTCCGTGGACCCGGGCGGGGTGCACCCGGTCCAGGTCCTGGAGATCGCAACCGCATCCACCTCGACATCACCGTCGCCCACGACCAGGCGCTGGCCCGGGTCGCCGCTGCGCTGGCCGTCGGTGGGCGGCTGCTGTCGGAGGAGAGGGCCCGCTCGTTCCGGGTGCTCGCCGACGTCGAGGGCAACGAGGTCTGCGTCTGCACCTGGCAGGACCGCGACGAGCGAGATGTCAGTCCCGCAGGTTGAGTTGGTCGTACCGGGCGGCCAGCTCGTCGAGCTCCGCCGTCGTCGGCACGTGCCCGTCGGCCCGCAGCGCGGCCATGCCCCGGAAGTAGTCCTCCCGCGGTGCGCCCGGGGTGAACAGGATCAGGAACCGGCAGCCGGCGTCGTCGTCCGCGGCGCGGAAGGCGTGCACCCCGGAGCGGGGCACGTAGACCAGGTCGCCGGGTCCGGCGGTCGTCCAGGTGTCGCCGTCCAGCACGGCGAGGCGGCCCTCCAGCACGTGGAAGGACTCGCTGAACGTGCGGTGCACGTGCGGGCCGGGTCCGCCGCCGCCGGGCGGGAGGGTGACCTCGAACAGCCCGAAGTCACCGCGGGTCTGGGTGCCGGTGGCGATGAACCGGGTCTGTCCGGCGGTCTCCTGGTCGGCGTACCGGGAGACCGTCGCCGGGTCGGGCAGATAGCTCACCCCCTCGTCCTACCAGGGCGGCAACCGATCCGGCCCGGGGCGCGAACGCCGACCATGCGGATCTCCGACCGGCTGCAGGCCATGACGATGCACGCGACCGCCCGGTGGACGGTCCGGTACGGCGAGGAGCTGCGCTTCGCCGGCACCGACCTGCCCGACCCCGAGGTCGTCCGGGTGGACACCCGACACGGCCGGGTGCCGGTGCACGTCTACCGCGGGGCCGGTGACGGGGCGCACGTGCACGTCCACGGCGGGGCCTGGCTGATGCGGCACCCCGAGATGGACGACTGGTGGTGCCGCTACCTGGCCGCGACCACCGGGGCGACGGTGCACAACGTCGACTTCCGCACCGGGCCCTACGTGGCCTACCCGGTCGCCCAGGAGCAGTGCCACGACGTCGCCGCCCGGGTGGCCGGCCGGTTCGACCGGGTGTCGGTCGGCGGGTTCTCCTCCGGCGGCGGTAACGCGGCCTCGGTCTGCCTGCAGGCCCGTGACCGGGGGTCCTTCGCCCCGGTGCTGCAGGTGCTGGGCATCCCGGCGCTGGACCTCGCGGCGGAGCTGCCCGCCGGCAACGGGATGATCCCGCCGTCGCTGCGGGCGCTGGTCCGCCGGGTCTACTTCCCCGATCCGGCCTCGCGCACCGAGCCCTACGCCTCCCCCGTGCTGGCTCCCGACCTGTCCGGGCTGCCGCCGGCCCTGGTGCTCACCGCCGAGCGGGACACCCTGCGGCCCGACGGGCTCCGCTACGTGCAGCGACTGCGGGAGGCCGGCGTCGACGTCTGGCACCACGAGACCCCCGGCGTGGACCACTACTTCCTCACCGAGGACCCGGTGCGCGCCCGGGACACCATGGCCCAGGTCGCCGACCGGGTGCGGGCGGCCCTTGCCGGGGCCGGCTGACCGGGACAGGGTGACCGCGTGGCCACCTGGGCGGACGTCGAGCGCATCTCGACCGCGCTGCCGGCCGTCGAGGAGGGCACCACCTGGGGCAACCGCTGCTGGAAGGTGGCCGGGGCGACCTTCGTCTGGGTCCGCCCGCTGGGGAAGAAGGACCGCGCCGACCTCGGCGACGAGGCCCCCGACGGCGAGGTCCTGGGAGTCCGGGTGGCCGACGAGGGCGAGAAGGCCGAGCTGCTGGCCGCCGAGCCCGACGTCTGCTTCACGATCCCGCACCTCGACGGGTACGCCGCCGTCCTGGTCCGGCTGGACGACGTGGCCGTCGACCTGCTGACCGAGCTGGTCACCGACGCCTGGCGCTGCCGCGCTCCGCAGCGGACCCGGAAGGCCCACCCGGACACCTGAGCCGGGTCAGGCGTCGGTGCGCAGCAGGGGCGGGTGCAGCGTGTCGGCGGAGCCGCGACGGTAGAGCTGGGCCGGGCGGCCGCCGTCCCGGGTGGTGGTCTCCCCCGTCGGCTCCAGCAGCCCCGGGGTGCCGGTGACCTTGCGGTGGAAGTTCCGCGGGTCCAGGTCGCGGCCCCAGACCACCTCGTAGACCCGGCGCAGCTGGGCGACGGTGAACGACGGCGGGCAGAACGCCGTCCCCAGCGCCGAGTACTCGAGCTTGGCCCGGGCCCGCTCGACGCCGTCGGCGAGCAGCCGGTCGTGGTCGAAGGCCAACCCGGACAGCCCAGCCACCGGCGCCCAGCGGGCGGCCTCGGCATCGGTGCCGGCGGTGGGCGCGGGCTGGTCGGGCACCAGCGCGAGGTGGGCGACGGTGACCACCCGCTGGCGGGGGTCCCGGTCCGGCGCCCCGTAGGAGGCCAGCTGCTCCAGGTGGCCGACGGTCAACCCGGTCTCCTCGGCCAGCTCCCGGACCGCGGCGGCCGCGAGGTCCTCGTCGGGCCGCACGAACCCGCCGGGCAGCGCGTCCTGGCCGGCGAAGGGCTCGACGCCCCGGCGCACCAGCAGCACGCACAGCTCGTCGGAGCGGACGGTGAGCACCACGAGGTCGACGGTGACCGCGAACGGGGGGTGGGCCATGTCGGCACCCTAGTCGTCAGGTTGACGACAAGCACCCGAACGACTTATCGTCGAGCTGACGACAACAGCCCACCGAGAGGACCCCGCCATGGCCGACATCGCCCGCTACCCCCTCGTCCGGCACCTCCGTGGCTCGGCGACCGCACACGTGCAGCACGTGACCGCGGGGCGGCTGCGGCACGCGGGTACCGGGGCCAGCTTCTGGTTCCGGCCGCTGTCGGCGGTGCTCAGCGAGATCCCGGTCGACGACCGCGAGCTGCCGCTGCTGTTCCACGCCCGGACGGCGGACTTCCAGGACGTCACCGTGCAGATGACGCTGACCTTCCGGTTCACCGACCCGGCGTTGACCGCGGCCCGGGTGGACTTCTCCATCGACCCGGACACCGGCCGCTGGCGGGGCACCCCGCTGGAGCAGGTCGCCGGGCTGCTCACCGAGTCGGCCCAGCAGCACGCGATCGACCTGCTGGCCGGTGCGGCGATGACCGTCGCGCTGACCGGCGGGGTGCGCACCGTCCGGGACACCGTCGCCGCCGGGCTGGCCGCCGACCCGCGGCTGGCCGAGACCGGGATCGTGGTGATCGACGTCCGGGTGGTGGCGATCCGGCCCGAGCCCGAGGTCGAGCGGGCGCTGCGCACCCCCACCCGGGAGCAGGTGCAGGCCGACGCGGACGCGGCCACCTACAGCCGGCGGGCGGTCGCGGTGGAGCGCGAGCGGGCGATCGCGGAGAACGAGCTGGCCAACCAGGTCGAGCTGGCCCGCCGCGAGGAGGAGCTGGTCGCCCAGCGCGGGGTGAACGCCCGGCGCGAGGCGGAGAGCGCCGCGGCCGCCGCCGAG
>JAOPVM010000222.1 GCA_025966215.1 Klenkia sp. | reverse complement strand
GGACAGTCCGGCGGTGACGGCGAGGGCGCCGGCGCCGGCACCCCGCCGCGTGTCGGTGGCCGCCAGCCGCCGGCCCAGGGGCTGGACGGCGAACCCGGTGCCCAGCGTGACCCCGGCGACCAGCGCGTTGAAGGCGACCTCGTAGCCGGTGACCGAGGAGGCGACCAGCCCGGGCAGCACCGCGATCGACACGGTGGCCCCGCCGAACACCCACGGCGCCACCGGGGCGACGAGTCGGCGGAACCGGGGCAGCCGCACCGAGGCCACCCGCATCCGGCGCAGCACCGACCCGGCCTCGCGGCCGGTGTCCACCGTCTCCGGGGTGCGCCACAACGGGACCACGACGGCGGCCATCACCAGCAGGTGCGGCACGTAGCAGAGCACCAGGGGGGCCGGCGCCCACTGCGCGACCAGGCCGGCGACGACCGGGCCCAGGCCGAAGCCGGCGGTCAGCGCCATCGCGGCCCGTCGCGCACCGGTGCCGTCGGGGGAGGTGGTGTCGTGCGGTGGGCTGGACAGCTCCTTGACCCACGCCGACCCGGCGGCGAAGGCGGCTCCGCTGGCCAGCCCGGCCAGGAACCGGCCGGCGAACAGCGCGGAGAGCCCGCCCAGCATGAGCACCACGGTGGCCAGCAGGCTGACCACCGCCGCGACCTTGAGCACGGGGGCGCGGCCGTACCGGTCCGACACCGGCCCGAGAACCAGCAGCGCCGGGACGAGCCCGACGGCGTACACCCCGACCAGCCCGTCGACGGTGACGACACCGAAGCCCTCGCTCTGCCGGTAGGCCACCAGCAGGCTGACGAACTGGTTGGCGCCCCAGCCGATGCCGAACATGGTGACCGCGACCGGCACCCAGGCCCGCGGCGAGCTCACGCCTCGGCCAGCTGCTCGAGGCCGGCCAGGTCGTGGTGCAGCCCCGGCGCGGGCAGCCCGATCGCGCGCACCCGGAAGGTGCCGCGGCTGTCCGGGCTCCGCTCCGCGGTG
This sequence comes from Klenkia sp., assembly GCA_025966215.1. Taxonomy (GTDB): domain Bacteria; phylum Actinomycetota; class Actinomycetes; order Mycobacteriales; family Geodermatophilaceae; genus Klenkia. The sequence goes on along the minus strand of JAOPVM010000222.1, from coordinate 1,752 downwards.
CGGGTGGGGCCGGCGACCGGTACGTGGACGGTGGCCGGCGGGGCGGACACCAACACGGTCTCCGGGACCGTCATCGGGCGCGGCACGGCTCCTCCTGGTCAGACCCCGACGCACGTCGGGCCGGGTCCTGGTGGACCCGGCCCGGTGCGTGTGCTGGTGCCCCCGGCAGGATTCGAACCTGCGCCCCTGCCTCCGGAGGGCAGTGCTCTATCCCCTGAGCTACGGGGGCTCGTGTGGTTGGGGAAGCGGTGCAGACGTTATCAGCCGGGGACCGGTGTCCCGACCGGGGGGCTCAGGGTGCGGGCAGGGGCGAGGCGCCCCGCGCGGCCAGCATCTGGGCCATGGTCGTGCTCTCCGCCGACTGGGTCTCCGCGATCGACCGGGCCAGGCCGCGGACGACGCCGACGGAGGCGTGGTCGGCCCCGTGGGTCGCCATCTCCAGGCCGCCCTGGTGGTGCCGGATCATCAGCTGCAGGAAGCGGACGTCGATCGCGGCGCCGCTCAGCGACCGCAGCTCCGACAGCTCGTCCTCGGTGGCCATCCCCGGCATGAGGCCGCCCTCGGCCATGGCGTGGTCGTGGGCGCCCGCGCCCATCCAGGTCATGGTGTCCCGGTTGGTGATCGGTGCGCCCCACAGCGAGAGCCAGCCCTGCATGCGGCCGGTCTGGTTGGTCTGGGTGGCCGAGATGTCGAAGGCCAGCTGTCGGACCTCGGTGTCGTCGCTGCGGTCCAGGGCCAGGTTGGCCATCTCCACGGCCTACAGGTGGTGCCGGGACATGTCCTGGGCGAACCCGACGTCGACCGAGCCGCTGGTCGGGGCGTCGGTGCGCCCGACGCCCAGGGCCACCGCCAGACCGCCGCCGGCCAGCAGCGCGGCGACCGCGATGACGGCGACGAGCAACCCGCTGACCCAGCGGACCGGACGACGGGCGGGCGCACCGTCGTCCCCGGTGTCGCGAGCGGTCAGCGGGTCGCTCGTCGCGGTGCTCACGGGGCGGTCGTCGTCTCGCTGTCGGTGGGCACCTCGGCGGCACCGGACCGGCTGCCGTCACCGACGACCAGCGGCGTCTCGGCGAACAGCGGGTTCTCGCAGCTCGCGCCGGGCTCGGGGTAGAGCGGCTCGCCGTCGGCGTCCTGGCCGAAGACGAAGAAGTCGACGAACTGCTCGACCCGTGGGTCGGCGGCCGAGTCCACGGCCAACTGGTGGTTCCAGGACTGCAGGCTGACCGGCGAGGTCAGGCCGGCGTAGGGGCTCAGCATCATCCCGCTGTTGCCCTCGACCAGGTCGGTCAGCGTGCCGAGGTCGTCGTCGCTGATCGCGTCGGGGTCGTAGGTGATCCACACCGCGCCGTGCTCGAGGCCGTGCACCGCGTTCTCGTGCCGGATGTCGACGTCGTACACGGTGCCGGTGCAGTCGGCCCACTCGCCGTCGTGCGGCCCACCGACCGGTGGGGACTGCTCGTAGTCCACCGGGGTGGACACGTGCTGCTGGCCGGCGGCGTAGTCGAAGGTCTGCACGCCCTGGATCTGGTCGGCGGCGGTGACCTGGTCGGCGTTGGACCGGTTGACCGCGTAGACGGCGTAGCCGATGACCGCGCCGGCGAAGACGACGACGGCGACCGCGGCGGCGATGAGCCCCCACGGCTTGGGCTTGGCCACGGCGGCCTGGGTGGCCGGCCGGGTGCGGCCCTTCCCGGTGCGGCTGGCCGAGGCGCCCTTGCCGCCCCCGCCGCCCTTGCCGCCCCTGCCGGA
>JAOPVM010000190.1 GCA_025966215.1 Klenkia sp. | reverse complement strand
TGAACTACCCGCACAAGCCGGGGATGGCCGCCGGCCTCAACGACTGGTCGGCCGCGTTCGCCGCCGCCCACCCGCAGGTGCTGCAGTCGGCGACGTTCTTCCCCGAGCCCGAGGCCGCGCACTACGTGTCCGAGGCGATCGACGCCGGCGCCCGGGTGTTCAAGGTGCACGTGCAGGTCGGCTCCTTCGACCCGCGGCACGAGCTGCTCGACCCCGTCTGGGCCCGGTTGGAGGAGTCGGGCACGCCGGTGGTCATCCACTGCGGGTCCGGTCCGTTGGCCGGGGAGCACACCGGGCCCGAGCCGATGGTCGGTCTGCTGGAGCGGCACCCGGACCTGGAGCTGGTGATCGCCCACCTCGGCATGCCCGAGTACAGCGAGTTCCTGGCCCTGGCCGAGCGGTACGACGGCGTGCGGCTGGACACCACGATGTTCGCCACCGACTTCACTGAGCGGCTGATGCCCTTCGACCGGGCGCTGCTGCCGCGGCTGGCGGCACTGGGGCACAAGGTGCTGCTCGGGAGCGACTTCCCGACGATCCCCTACCCCTACGCCCACCAGCTGGCCGCGCTGCACGGGCTCGGGCTGGGGGAGGACTGGTTGCGGCGGGTGCTGTGGCACAACGCGGCCGACCTGTTCGGCCTGTCCGGCTAGCCTCGGCATCCGTGATCTTCCCCGCCGGCCTCACCGACCGACCGCTCACCCGCGACGACCTGCCGGCGGTCGCCGCGCTGTACGCCGCGGCCGAGGCCGTCGACGACACCGGCGAGCACCACGACGCCGACGACCTCGCCGAGTACTGGTTCGCCCCGTACGTGGAGGTCGAGCGGGACACCCGCGTGGTGCTGGACGGGGCCGACGTCGTCGCGGTCGGGGTCGCCGTCGCCCCGCCGACGTTCCGGGACGCCTACGGCGTGCACCTGGACGGCCGGGTGCACCCTGCGCGCCGGGGTGCGGGCATCGGCCGGGCCCTGCTGGGCTGGCAGCTGCAGCGGGGCACCGAGATCCACGCCGAGCGGCACCCCGAGGCGCCGGCCCGGCTGACCGTCCTGGCCCAGGCCACGATCACCGGCCAGGAGGGCCTGCTGCGGCACGCCGGTCTGGAGCCGGTGCGCTGGTTCCAGCAGATGTCCCGGCCGCTCGCCGACGTCCCCCCGGCTCGCACCGTGGACGGCGTGGACCTGGTGGCCTTCGACTGGTCCCGCGACGAGCAGGCCCGGCACGCGCACAACGCCGCCTTCACCGAGCACTACGGCTCGAGCGAGCGCGACCGCACCTCGTGGGAGTCGATGTTCACCGGGCAGCGGGCGTTCCGGCCCGACCTGTCGGTGCTCGCGATCGACCACGACGAGGTGGTGGGCTACGTGCTGGCCTACGTCCACGAGGCGGACACCGCGGCGACCGGGGCCACCGACGCCTACTTCGGGCAGATCGGCGTCGTCCCCACCGCCCGGGGCCGCGGCCTGGCCAAGCCGGTGATCATCGCCGCGCTCCGGGCGGCCGCGGCAGCCGGGTGCGACAGCGCCAGCCTCGAGGTGGACAGCGACAACGTCACCCAGGCGCTGGGGCTCTACGAGTCGATCGGGTTCACCACCCGGCGCACCCAGGTCTCCTGGTCGACGCACCTCGCCCCGCGCACCTGATCGGACCGCTCGCCAGTAGGGTCCGGCCATGGTCAGTGTCGATCAGCTCACACCCGCCGCCCCGCCGGGCGTCGACAGCCGTCTCGCCAGCCGTGCCCACCGCACGATCGAGCCGCTGCACTCGCACACCTACTTCGCCCCCGAGCTCGACGAGCACCTGACCGCGGCGGGCCTGCGTCCGGGGCGGATGACCTACTTCGCCGGGCGGGCCGCCCCGATGGGCGCCGTCGGGCCGGGGGTGGTGACGGCGACGTTCTACAACTTCCACCCCGGCCTGGTCGCCCGGCACGTGCCCCGGTGCTGGACGCTGGCCACCCCCGCGGCGGTCGCCGCGGCCCGGTTCGACTCCGCCCGGGCCTCGCTGACCCGGCTGCTGGGGGACACCGCCACCGACGACGTCGTCGAGCTCGGCGACCTGCTGGCGCAGGCGTGCACCGTGCTGGCCCCCGAGGCCCGCCCGCTGTACGCCGGGCACGCCGACCTCGACTGGCCCGACGACCCGGTCACCCGGCTCTGGCACGCCGTCACCCTGGTGCGCGAGCACCGCGGCGACGGGCACCTCATGGCGCTGCAGCAGCACGGTCTCTCCGGGCTCGAGGCGCTCATCACGCACACCGCGACCGGACGGGGGTTCACCGTGCAGGCAGCTCAGCAGACCCGAGGCTGGTCCGAGCAGGAGTGGGCGGAGGGCTGGCAACGGCTGGCCGACCGCGGCCTGGTCGACGACGCCGGGCTCACCGACGAGGGCGAGGCCCAGCGGCGGGCCGTGGAGGACCTCACCGACGAGCTCTCCCTGGCGCCCTTCACCCACCTGGGCACCGAGCGCACCGAGCGGGTGGTGGAGCTGGCCCGCCCGATGGCCCGCACCCTCGTCGGCAACGGTGCCTACCCGGCCGGTGTCCTCGCGGGGGGCCGGTCGTGAGCGCGCGCGAGCACGAGGCCACCGGCCCGGCCCGGCTGCCCTTCCCCGAGGTCGCCGCGGACGACGCCGCGATCGCCGAGCGGATGGCGGCCCGTCGTGGCGGGGAGCTGTCCGCGCTGGACAGGCTGCTGCTGCACAGCCCCCCGGTCGCCGACGGCTGGAACGAGCTGCTCGGCGCCCTGCGGCACCGCTCCTCGCTGGGCGCCGATCTCCGCGAGCTGGCGATCCTGCGGGTCGCGGTGCTCAACAACGCCGCCTTCGAGTGGGTCGCCCACAAGGCCGCGGCCCGGCGCGCCGGGATCACCGAGGCCCAGATCGACGCCCTGTACGAGCAGGACCCCTCCGCGCACTTCGACGCCCGGCAGAACCTGGTCCTGGAGCTCACCGATGCCTCCACCTGGGGCATCGAGGTGCCCGAGCTGCTCTTCGAGCAGGTCCGGGCCACGTTCAGCGAACGGGAGATCGTCGAGCTGATGGTGACCATCGGCGGTTACGCGATGGTCAGCCGGTTCCTCGTGGCGCTGCAGGTGCCCCCGCCGGAGGGCGAGGTCGCCGGCTGAGCGGGCCCGGCAGCAGGGTCGGCGGAGCAGTCGGACACCGATCGGCAGGTCGAGCTCGGCCCAGACCCGGTCGGCCAGCTCGGCGACGGCGTCCTCGGGTCGCTGCAGCACGAGGCGTCGTCCGGACAGCTGGACCCGCAGCTCGTCGCCGGGCTGAACGTGCCAGGGGGGTCAGGGGACCAGGGAGGTCGGCACGTCCCGGTGTGGGGTGCGCTCGGGCAGCCGGACGGCGACCAACGGCAGGAACAGCTGGACCAGCGGCCCGATGGCGACGGCGTACAGCACCGTGCCGAGGCCGACCGTGCCGCCCAGCAGCACGCCGATGCCCAGCACGGTGAGCTCGATCAGGGTGCGGACCAGCCGGACGCTGCGCCCGGTGCGGGCGACCAGGCCGGTCATCAGCCCGTCCCGCGGGCCGGCACCGAAGCAGCTGGCCAGGTAGGTCGCGCCGGCCAGGCCGTTGGCGACCACCCCGCCCAGCAGCAGCGCGATCCGGACCGGCAGGGAGTCCACCGGCGGGAGCAGCCAGAGCCCGGCGTCCACCGCGACCCCGATCACGACCACGTTGCTGACCGTGCCGAGTCCTGGCCACTGGCGCAGCGGGATCCACAGCAGCAGCACCAGGGCGCCGACCACGATCGTCACCGTGCCGAACGACCACCCCAGCTGCTCGCCGAGGCCCTGGTGCAGCACGTCCCACGGGTCCAGGCCCAGCCCGGCCTCGATCACCATGGCCATCGAGAAGCCGTAGAGCACGAGGCCGAGGTAGAGCTGCACGAGCCGGCGCGGGAGCCGGCCGGCGCGCAGCTGCCCGAGGGGGCTGAGCGAGGGGAGCGCGGTGGACACGCCGTCCAGCCTGACGCAGTCCACCGTCGTCCCGAGCAGTCCACCGTGGCCGGTGGACCGCAGGCCACCGACCCACCCCGGGGGTGTGGTGTGCACGTCCCCGACCGGCACC
>JAOPVM010000177.1 GCA_025966215.1 Klenkia sp. | reverse complement strand
AGGGGTTCTTCGACGGCCCGGTCGACCACCTCTTCGCCATGGACCTGCTGATCAACGAGGTCAAGCGCAAGTGGGGCGACCGCGACCTCACCGTCGTCTCACCCGACTCCGGCCGGGTACGCGTGTCCGAGCGCTGGAGCGACAAGCTCGGCGGCACCCCGCTGGCCTTCATCCACAAGACCCGCGACGCGACCCGGCCCAACGAGGTCGTCGCCAACCGCGTCGTCGGTGAGGTCCGCGGCCGGGTCTGCGTCCTCGTCGACGACATGATCGACACCGGCGGCACGATCACCAAGGCCGCCGAGACGCTGTTCGCCGAAGGCGCGGCGGACGTCGTCATCGCCGCCACCCACGGCGTGCTCTCCGGGCCGGCCGTCGACCGGCTCAAGAACAGCCGGGTCAGCGAGGTGCTCATCACCAACACGCTGCCCATCGCCGCCGACCAGCGCTTCGACAAGCTCACGGTGCTCTCCATCGCCCCCCTCCTCGCCCGGGCCATCAAGGAGGTCTTCGAGGACGGATCGGTCACCAGCCTCTTCGACGGCGCCTCGTAGCCGGACCCCTGACGAGGAGCGCCCTCCTCGTCAGGGTCGGGGGGCGTGTAACCTCGCTCCCGTTGCCCGGCGAGGGAGGCGGACCCGGTCCGCCTCCGTGATCGACGTGCGTGTGCCCTCGGGTGTGCCGCGTCCGCGCCGGCAGACAGACCCCGACCTGCAAGGAGCACACCACCGTGGCCGACTTCCGCCTCGACGCCGAGATCCGCACCGAGTTCGGCAAGGGCAGCGCTCGCCGCACCCGTCGTGCGGGCCGCGTCCCCGCCGTCCTCTACGGGCACGGTCAGGCCGTCCAGCACCTCTCGCTGCCCGCCCGCGAGTTCGCGGCCGCGCTGCGCAACGGCGGCACCAACGTGCTGCTGACCGTGACCCTCGAGGGCACCGAGCACCTGGCGCTGACCAAGTCCATCCAGCGCGACCCGCTGACCCGGGTGCACGAGCACGTCGACCTGCTGATCGTCCGTCGCGGCGAGAAGGTCACCGTCGACATCCCGATCACCACCACCGGTGACGTCGCCCCCGAGACGATCATCAACTTCGAGCTCAACACCGTCTCGATCGAGGTGCCCGCCACCTCGATCCCCGAGACCATCGAGGTCGACATCGCCGGCCGCGCGGCCGGCGAGGGCATCTCCGCCGCCGACCTGACCCTGCCCGAGGGCGCCGAGCTGCTCACCGACCCCGAGGCCCAGGTCATCGGTTTCCTGGCCGCGCCGACCGCTGAGGCCCTCGAGGCCGAGCTCGCCGAGGCCGAGGCCGAGGCCGGCATCGAGCGCGACGAGTCCGACGCCGACGGCGACGTGGTCCCCGAGCCCTCCGACCAGGGCAGCGGCGAGTCGATGGACGCCGCCGAGAACTCCGCCAACTGAGTCTCGTGACCGAGAGCACGACCCGCAGGGGCGCCGGCACCGCCGGCGCCCCTGCGGCGTCTCCCCCCAGCCCGCCCGAGGGGCCCTTCCTGCTCGTCGGGCTGGGCAACCCCGGACCCGGGTACGCCGGCAACCGGCACAACGTGGGCGCCATGGTGCTCGCCGAGCTCGCTGCCCGGGCCGGCACCAAGCTGACCCCGGGCAAGGGCCCGCGGGCCCGCTCGGTCTCCGGCGACGGGCGACTGGCCGGACGACGGGTCGTGCTGGCCCAGCCCACGACGTACATGAACGAGTCCGGCGGCCCGGTCCAGGGCCTGTTGGGCTACCACTCCATCGACCCCACCTGTCTCGTCGTGGTGCACGACGAGCTCGACCTGGACTTCGACGTCGTCCGGCTCAAGCGCGGGGGAGGGGAGGGCGGCCACAACGGTCTGCGCTCGATCTCCCGGTCCACCGGCACCAAGGACTACCTGCGGGTGCGCGTGGTCATCGGCCGGCCTCCCGGGCGTCAGGACCCCGCCGACTTCGTGCTCAAGGACTTCTCCGCCACCGAACGCAAGACCCTCGAGCTGCTGATCGGCGAGGCCGCCGACGCCACGGAGCTGCTCCTGGAGAAGGGCCTCGAGCCTGCGCAGAACCAGGTGCACCCCCGGACCTGATGTCCCCGGAGGATGGGTCTCCCCGCCCTCGCAGTGACCTGTTCGTCGTGTGAGCCGCGGACGCTGGTGATCCGATACGAAGACGGAGGGCCCGTCTTCCACCGGCGACGTCAGGTCGGGCGGCACGGGAGGGAGTTCGACCTGCCCAAGTTCCGCAGCCTGCAGGTCGACGCGCCCGGATCTCTGAGTTCGCGGACGGCGACCGAGGGAACGGTGTTGTTCACGGTGAGGGCAGATCCCCGGCGTGGCCGACGTCGGGCGGCGTCGTTGCCCGTTCTCCGTCGATGAGATCCCTCAAGTCGTGAACGTCCTGTCGGCGCCACGTCGCTCGTTGAGCCCCGCCCGGCTCTGGCGATGGAGGTCCTGTCCCATGGAGCTGACATGCAGCGTCGTTCGCTCGTACGTCCGGGGGTGACTGGACGATGGCAAGTCGCCGGCAGGTCTGATCTCCCATGGGCCGACACGGTCGAACTGACATCAGGTACGTGGACGACTGGTCCTCGGGTCGCGACGTCACGATCTCGCTCCGCACGGCCCGCGCCGTGGCGACGGGCTCCGGGGCGTACTGAGGCCCCAGCGCCCACCGGCGTCGAGGACTAACCTCGTCGGCGGCCCCCCGCGCACCCGTGCGTCCGCCGGTGAGCGTGAGCGGTGCGGCCACCGGACCACCAGGAGTTCTCCCACCGTGACGCTGCGCGGCGTGCTCGACGTCGTCCTGTCCGACCCCGGCCTGGCCCGGGTGGTCGAGCAGGCCGGCGCTGCCGACCTGACGGTGACCGCCCCGCCGAGCGTGCAACCGCTGGTGGCCGCGGCGCTGGCCGCGCAGTCGCCGGGGGCCGGGGTGCCGGTGCTGGTGGTCACCGCCGGGGAGCGGGACGCCGACCGCACGGCGGACCTGCTGCGCTGCTTCCTGCCCGACCGTCGGGTCGAGGTGTTCCCGGCCTGGGAGACGCTGCCGCACGAGCGGCTCAGCCCCCGCCCGGACACCGTGGGCCGCCGGCTCGCGGTGCTGCGCGACCTGACCCATCCCGAGGCGGCGACCGGTCGGATCGACGTCGTCGTGGCCCCGGTGCGCAGCGTGCTGCAGCCGTTGGCGCCGGGGCTGGGGGACCTGGTCCCGGTGGAGCTCGCCGCCGGCGACAGCGCCGAGCTCGGCGAGATCAGCACGCAGCTCGCCGACGCGGCCTACACCCGGGTGGAGCTGGTGGAGAAGCGCGGGGAGTTCGCCGTCCGCGGTGGTCTGCTGGACGTCTTCCCGCCCACCGAGCCGCATCCGGTCCGGGTGGAGTTCTGGGGCGACGAGGTCGACGAGCTGCGGTACTTCAGCGCCGCCGACCAGCGCTCGCTCGACGAGCGGCCCGACCGGCTGTGGGCCCCGCCGTGCCGGGAGCTGCTGCTCACCCCGACCGTTCGCGAGCGGGCCCGGGCGCTGACCGTCGAGCACCCCGAGCTGGCCGAGGTCACCGACGCCCTCGCCGAGGGCATCGCGGTCGAGGGCATGGAGGCGCTCACCCCGGCCCTCATCGGCGGTGAGCACATGGAGCTGCTCACCGACCTGGTCCCGCGCGGCACGCACGTGCTGGTGTGCGACCCCGAGCGGGTCCGCAGCCGGGCCGCGGACCTGGTGCGCACCGCCGAGGAGTTCCTCGCCGCCTCGTGGCAGACCGCCGCCGAGGCCGGGCAGGCGCCGATCGACCTGGGCGCCTCCTCCTTCCGCGACCTGGAGGACGTCGCCGCCGACGCCCGTGGCCGGGGGCTGCCCTGGTGGACCACCGGGGCCTTCACCCTCCAGACCGAGGACGACGACACCCACGTCACCCTCACCGCCACCTCCGTGGAGCGTTTCCACGGCGACCAGGACGCCGCCCTGGGGCAGCTGCGCGACTGGGGCCGGGACGACTGGCGGGTCGTGCTGACCTTCGCCGGCCCCGGGCCCGCCCAGCGCGCCGCCGACCAGCTCACCGAGGCCGACCTCGGCGTCCGGCTGCTGCCCGACCTGGCCGCGGCACCCGAGAGCGGCCTGACCCACGTCACCCAGGCGAACCTGGAGGCCGGGTTCGCCTTCCCGGGCATCAAGCTCGCGCTGCTCACCGAGCACGACCTCACCGGCCAGCGCGGCACGAGCATGCGCGACGCGCAGAAGATGCCGGCCCGGCGGCGCAACGCCGTCGACCTCGTGCAGCTGCAGCCCGGGGACGTCGTCGTCCACGAGCAGCACGGTGTCGGGCGGTACGTGGAGATGGTCAGCCGCACCGTGCACGGCGGGCAGCGTGACTACCTGATCGTCGAGTACGCCCCCGGCAAGAAGAACCAGCCGCCGGACCGGTTGTTCGTCCCCACCGACGCCCTGGACCAGCTCACCCGCTACGTCGGCGGGGATGCCCCGGCGTTGTCCAAGCTGGGTGGTGCGGACTGGGCCAAGACCAAGGGCCAGGCCCGCAAGGCGGTCAAGCAGATCGCCGCGGAGCTCATCCGGCTGTACTCGGCGCGGATGGCCAGCAAGGGCCACGCGTTCGGCCCGGACACCGTCTTGCAGCGCGTACTGGAGGACGCCTTCCCGTTCCAGGAGACCCCGGACCATCTGGCCGCCATCGACGAGGTC
>JAOPVM010000140.1 GCA_025966215.1 Klenkia sp. | reverse complement strand
CGGCGGCGGCGGCCCGGGCAGCGGCGAGCACCGCGAAGCCCGACCCCATCGCGGCCTGCCGACTGTCGACCACGGTCACCACGTGCGTGCCGACCTGGGCTGCGGCCAACCGGGCGGCGTCCCAGGTGCCCGACAGCTCGCTGGACAGGTGCACCGACACCACCCGCTCGGCACCGGCGTCCAACCGGCGACGGTAGGCGGCCACGAAGTCCCCCGGCGTGGGCCGCGAGGTGGTGACGTGCTGGCCCCGCACGGCCAGGGTGCTCGCCACGTCGGCCGGGCTCACGTCCAGGCCCTCGCGGCCGGACCGTCCGGTCAGCACCACGTAGAGCGGGACGACCTCGATGCCGAACGCGGCGGTCAGGTCGTCGGGCAGGTAGGCCGTGGAGTCGGTGACCACGGCGACGGACATGCCCGGAGGCTAGCCGTCGCTCAGAGCCCGGCGTCGGCGTCGGTGGGCGCGCCGGCCGCGGGAGCAGCGTCGTCCGGGGTGGCGCCACGGTCCAGGGGCGCGTCGGAGACCCCGGCGGCCTCGGCGACGTCGGGTCCGGTGTCGGCACCCGAGCGCCGGGCGGCACCCTCACCGGGTCCGGCCGAGGGGGCACCGACGTTGTGCCGCAGCACCCGCCACCGGGTGCCCTGGAAGGCCAGCTCGGTCCAGTGGCAGTTGGCCAGGGGGCCGAACACCCGACGGTGCTCCGGGCCCAGCCCCAGCAACGCCTCGATCAGCCGGCCACCGGTGCCGCCGTGGGTGACCACGACCGCGACCGGTGCCGCGGGGAGGTCGGCCAGGGCCGCCTGCGCGCGGCGGGCGACCTCGGCCGGGTCCTCGCCACCGCGCCCCCGCACCGGCCGCCCGGCCATCCAGTCCGCGTACTGCTCGGGCAGGTCACGGGCGACCTCGTCGCGGGTGCGGCCCTCCCAGCTGCCCAGACCGTGCTCCCGCAGCCGCTCGTCGACCCGGACCTCGGCGCCGAGCCGGTCCCCGAGGGCCTGGGCGGTCTCCCGGGCGCGGACCAGGTCGCTGCTGACGACGAGGGCGTCGGCGGGGAGACCGGTGGTGACCAGGTCGTCGGCGGCGTCGGTCGCCTGCCGACGGCCGGTCGCGTCCAACGGGGGGTCGAGCTGGCCCTGGAAACGACCGCTGGCGTTCCACTCGGTGCGCCCGTGCCGCCACACCAGCAGCCGGGTGACCCGCGGCGGCGCGAGGGCGGGGGGCGCGGCGGGGGCGCCCAGGCTCATCGGGTGGTGTCGGCCTCGGGCGCGTGCGCGGTCGCCGGGTCGAGCGCGGCCTCCGCCGACTCGCCCTCCCCGGACACGCCACCGGAGACGACGTCCCCGGCCTCGTCGCTCGGCGCGACGTCGTCGGTGGCGCCGTCGACCGTCACGTCCTCGGTGGCCGGCTGCGCTACGCCTCCGGCAGCAGCGAGCGCGCTGTCGGTGAAGGGGATGGTCGGGCAGTCCTTCCAGAGCCGCTCGAGGGAGTAGTAGGCGCGCTCCTCGGCGTGCTGGACGTGCACCACGACGTCGACGAAGTCCAGCAGCACCCAGCGGGCCTCGGCCACGCCCTCGCGGCGGACGGGCTTGAGGCCGTGCTCGCGCAGGGCCTCCTCGACCCCGTCGACGATGGCCTGGACCTGGCGCTCACTGGGCGCCGAGGCCAGCACGAAGGCGTCGGTGATGGCCAGCCGGTCGCTGACGTCGACGATGGACACGTCGGTGGCGAGCTTGTCGGCTGCGGCCTGGGCGGCCCACAGCGCGGTGTCGCGGGCCTCTGTCGAGGCGGTCATCGGGGTGTCTCCTGGAATTCGGTGGTGCCGGCGCCCGGGGTGGGCCCGGCCGGGGATGTGGCGGTGTGCAGGACGGGCGGTGCCCCGAGGTGCCGGACCGAGGTGCCGGGCAGCAGCTGCCCGGGCGGGCTCGGCGCGCGGCCGTCCTGGTAGAGGCCGCGCTTCTCGATGTACTGCACGACGCCGTCGGGGACGAGGTACCAGACCGGCATCCCGCGGGCGACGCGTTCCCGGCAGTCGGTGGAGCTGATCGCCAGGGCGGGGATCTCGACCAGGCTCACCGCCCCCCGCGGCAGGTTCTCGTCGGCGAGCTGGTAGCCGGGCCGGGTGACCCCGACGAAGTGCGCCAGCTCGAAGAGCCGCTCGGTGTCCCGCCAGCCCACGATCTGGGCCAGCGCGTCGGCGCCGGTGATGAAGAACAACTCGGCGTCGGGCCGTTGCCGGCGCAGGTCGGTGAGGGTGTCGATGGTGTACGTCGTGGTGCCGCGGTCGACGTCGACCCGACTGACCGAGAACCTCGGGTTGGACGCGGTCGCGATGACCGTCATGAGGTAGCGGTCCTCGGCGGGGCTGACCTCGCGGTCGGCCTTCTGCCAGGGCTCGCCGGTCGGCACGAAGACGACCTCGTCGAGCCCGAACAGGCTCGCGACCTCGCTGGCGGCGACGAGGTGACCGTGGTGCACGGGGTCGAACGTCCCGCCCATCACGCCCAGTCGACTGCCTGCCACCGTCCGAGCCTAGCCCGGGACGGCCCACGGGGGTCGGGCACCGAGACCCCACCGGGCCACGGACACGGCAGCAGCCCGGCCGGAGGGCGTCACCACCACCCCGACCGGGCCTCGCGCCGCGACCGGCGCCCCCGTGTCGCCGATCGCCCGGAGCGGCCGGCTCGCGCCGTCCCGGGTCCTGCAGCGGCCCGGCGGTGCAGCTGCCGGATCCGTCCTGGGAAACGGCACCAGGGGGGTTCTGGATACGGCCCGGGCACGGAATTCCGTCGGGACGACCGTTACCGACGCGAAAGAGCTGCTCAGAGCGTCGTGACGAAGTCCGCCAGTTGGGCCGCCGTCCGCACCTCGATCATCGGCAGCACCTCGCCGTACCGGTCGGCCGCAGAGTCCCCGCTCCCCCACAACCGGCGCGGCTCGGGGTTGAGCCAGTACGCCGAGCGGGACCGGCGGACCAGGTCGGCCAGCACCGGCAGGCCGGGCTGCCGGTAGTTGGTCCGGCCGTCGCCCAGCACCAGCAGCGACGTCGTGGGACCGACCGCACCGGGCCACTTCTCGGCGAACACCTCGAAGGCGTTGCCGTAGTCGCTGTGCCCGTCGAAGGAGACGACGTCGGCCTCCCGGCCGATCCGCTGCACGGCGTCGGCCACGTCCGCACCCGGGGAGAAGAACCGGGTGACCTCGTCGGTGGAGTCCACGAACGCGAAGGCCCGCACCCCGGAGAAGTGCTCGCGCAGCGCCTGGGTGAGCATCAGCGTGAAGTGGCAGAACCCGGCGACCGAGCCGCTGATGTCGCACAGCACGACCAGCTCGGGCTTGTGCACCACCCGCGGCTTGTGGTGGGTGACCACCGGGACGCCGCCGGTGGCCAGTGACGCCCGCACGGTCTTCCGGAAGTCCAGCCGGCCGTCGCGCCCGAGCCGACGGCGGGCCGAGAGCCGGGCGGCCAGCCGCCGGGCCAGCGGGGCGACCGAGCGGCGCAGCTCGGCGAGGTCGGCGGACTG
>JAOPVM010000102.1 GCA_025966215.1 Klenkia sp. | reverse complement strand
CTCGCGGGGCAGCACCCGGCCGCGGCCGGCCTCGAACTGGCGGGCCGCGGCGACCGGGTCGCGCTGCACCCAGGCACGCAGCAGGTAGAGCCGCCACAGCGCACCGGGCAGCGAGACCGGCGGGCTGTCGGCCCACAGCTCGGCCAGCTCGTCGAGGCCCTCGTCGTCGGCCAGGGTGACCAGCCGGCGGGTGACCTCGGGGTCGTCGGTGTCGCGGGCCCGGTCGACCAGGGCGAAGGCGACCCCGCGGGCGGCCTCGACGGCGGCGATCGGGTCGACCTCGCCGGCGAGGTGGTCCCCGAGGGTCGCGCGCAGCAGCGGACGACGGGATCGGGCGGCCATCAGAGCTCCCCCGCCGGACGGCGCTGGGCGAACTCGGCGAAGGCCTCCAGGTTGCGCAGCGACTCCCCGCGCTTGACCCGCCAGGCCCACTCGCGCCGGATCGAGCTGCCGAAGCCGATCTCCAGCATGGTGTTGAAGTGGTCGTCGGCGTAGCTGAGCACGGCACCCAGCAGCCGGTCCAGCTCCTCGGCGCTGACCGCGGCGTGGCTGAGCCGGCCGGTCAGGTAGACGTCGCCGACGCTGTCGATGGAGTAGCTCACCCCGTACATCCGGGCGTTGTGCTGCAGCAGCCAGGTCCACAGCTGCTCACGGTTCTCGTCGGGCTGGCGGCAGACGAAGGCCTCGACCCGCAGCCCGTGGTCACCCAGGATCAACCCGCAGACGGTCTTCAGCTTGTTGTGCCCGGGCAGGTCGACCAGGTAGCGGCCGGCGGCGGGGCGCTCGTAGACCAGCTCGGCGTCCCGGAGTGCGGCGTCGACGACGGCATCCAGCTCGTCCAGGGACCTCATCGGGGCGCTCCGGTGCCCGACAGCGCCCGGACGGCGTCGCGCACCCGGTCCCGCGGGGAGCGGACCTGCTGCGCGGCGTCGAGCTCGACGATCGCCGCGGAGTAGGCGTCGAGCAGGGAGTCCGCGGTGCGGTCCCAGCTGAACCGGGTGGCGTGCCGCCGCGCGCCCGGGGCCAGCACCTCGCGCTGCTCGACGACCTTGCGGATGGCGGCGGCGTAGTCGGCCGCGTCGTGCCCGTCGACCAGCACGCCGGAGACGCCGTCCTCCACGGCGGTGGGCAGCCCGCCGACCGCGGCCGCCACCACCGGGGTGGCGCAGGCCTGGGACTCCAGGGCGACCAGGCCGAAGGACTCGTTGTGACTGGGCACCACGGTGACGTCGGCGGCGCGGTAGTGCGCGGCCAGGGAGTCCGGGGCCTGCGGCGGGACGAACCGGACGACGTCGGCGATGCCGAGGGCGACGGCCAGCTCCTGCAGCTGGCGGGGCTCGGCCAGCCCGTTGCCGCTGGGGGCGCCGACCACCAGCACCTGCAACCGGTCGCGCAGCACGGGTTCGTCGGCGAGCATCCTGGCCGCGGCGTGCAGCAGCACGTCGGGGGCCTTCAGCGGCTGGATGCGACCGACGAAGAGCAGGACGAGCGCGTCGTCGGCGACCCCGACGGCACGCCGGGCGGCGGCCCGGTCGCCCGGGGAGAACCGGTCGAGGTCGACGCCGGGCGGGATGACCAGGGTGCGGGCCGGGTCGGCGTCGTACCAGCGGACCAGCTGGCGGGCCTCCTCGGCGGTGTTGGCGATCAGCCGGTCGGCCTCGGCGACCACCTGCTCCTCCCCGATCACCCGGGCGCGCGGCTCGGGGGTGTCCCCGGCGGCCAGCGCGGCGTTCTTCACCTTGGCCAGGGTGTGCGCGGAGTGCACCAGCGGCACGCCCCAGCGGTCCCGGGCCAGCCAGCCGACCTGTCCGGACAGCCAGTAGTGGCTGTGCAGCACGTCGTACCAGCCGGGTTCGTGCCGGGCCTCCTCGCGCAGCACGGACGCGGTGAACGCGCACAGCTGGGCGGGCAGGTCGTCCTTGCCCAGGCCCTCGAAGGGCCCGGCCGACACGTGCCGCACGGTCACCCCCGGCACCATCTCCACGACCGGCGGGAGGTCGGAGCTGGTGGCCCGGGTGAACACCTCGACGGCCACGCCGCGGGCGGCCAGCCGGCGGGACACCTCGACGATGTAGACGTTCATGCCCCCGGCGTCCCCGGCCCCGGGCTGGTCCAGCGGGCTGGTGTGCACGCTCAGGGTGGCGACCCGGCGCGGCAGCAGCGGCTCCCCGGAACGGAGCACGGCCGGGCGCAGCGGACGGCGAGCGGGCACGTGGTTCCTCCCACCGGTTCGTGTCCAGCGCTCGGACGGGCACCGGTGTCGACTCACCATCCTGCACCAGCAGACTGGGGGCATGCCTGCCGAGCACTCCTCCGCCCACCCGTTCCCCGGTGACGGACGGGTCGCCGTCGTCACCGGGGCCTCCAGCGGCATCGGTGCCGCCACCGCGCGCCGCCTGGCCGCCGACGGGTTCACCGTGGTCCTCGGGGCCCGCCGGATGGACCGGTTGACGCCGCTGGCCCAGGAGATCGGCGGCACCGCCGTGGCGCTGGACGTGACCGACGACGCATCGGTCGCGTCGTTCGTGGCCGGGCTGGACCGGGTCGACGTGCTGGTGAACAACGCCGGCGGCGCCTTCGACGCCGCCCCCGTCGCCGAGGCGGACCTGGACTCCTGGTCCCGCAGCTTCGAGGTCAACGTGCTGGGCACCGTGCGGGTGACCAAGGCGCTGCTGCCGGCCCTGCGGGCCTCCGGCGCCGGGGACGTCGTCTTCGTCGGCTCGACCGCCGGACTGGTGAGCTACGAGGGCGGGGCGTCCTACACCGCGGCCAAGCACGGGGTGCACACGCTGGCCGAGACGATGCGGCTGGAGCTCGTCGCCGAGCCGGTGCGCATCGTGGAGATCGCCCCCGGGATGGTGAAGACCGAGGAGTTCGCGCTCAACCGCACCGGCGACCCGGCCATGGCCGCCGCGGTCTACCAGGGCGTGCGCGAGCCGCTGGTCGCCGACGACGTCGCCGACTGCATCGCCTGGGCCGTCACCCGCCCGCACCACGTGAACATCGACCTGATGGTCATCCGCCCCCGCGCCCAGGCGGCGCAGCACAAGGTCCACCGCGAGGGCTAGGTGTACTGCTAGGGCTAGGTGTACTGCTAGGGCTGGGGGCGGACCGCCGTGGGCTCGCGGACCAGGGTGACGCCGAACCGGTCCCGGACGGCGTCGACGACCCGGTCGGCGAAGGCGAGCAGCTCGTCGGCGGTCGCGCCCGGCTCGGTGGTGAGCGCCAGCGAGTGCCGGGACGACGTCCCCACGTGCCCGGACCGGGTGCCGCGGCCGAAGCCGGCGTGCTGCACCAACCAGGCCGCCGACAGCTTCACGTCCTCGCCCGCCGGCCAGCTCGGGCAGCCCTCGACCGCCATGGACGCGGGGACGACGGGGTTGGTGAAGAACGAGCCGGCGCTGCGGGAGTCGGGGTCGGCCGGGTCGAGCACCATGCCCTTGCCGCGGCGCAGCTCGACGACGGCGGCCCGGACGTCGGCCAGCGGCGCCCGGTCGCCGGGAGCCACCCCCAGCCGCCTCGCCAGTTCGGCGTAGCCGACCGGCATCGACAACGGCGACGCCTCGAGCCCGAACGTGACGGTGAGGACGACGAAGACCCCGGGGTGCTGCTTGAGCGCGGAGTCCCGGTAGGCGAACCCGCAGTCGGCCGGCGACAGCGTGCGCACCGACCCGTCCCGGCGGTCGAGCACCCGCACGGCGGTGATCGTCTGGGCGACCTCCTGGCCGTAGGCCCCGACGTTCTGCACCGGGGTGGCGCCGGTGCTGCCCGGGATGCCCGACAGCGCCTCGATGCCGGCCAGGCCCTCGGCGACGGTGTGCGCGACCAGGTCGTCCCAGGGCTCGCCGGCCTGCACCTCGAGCGCGTCCCCGGTGCGGACGATCCCGCGGGACCGCACGGCGACGACGTCCCCGGGCCAGCCCGCGTCGGGGGCGACCACGTTGGAGCCACCGCCCAGCAGCAGCAGTGGACGGCCGGCGGCGTCGGCGTCCCGGACGGCGTCGACCAGCTCGTCGGCGGTGGTCGCCTCCACGAGCCGGTCGACCGGCCCCCCGACCCGCAGCGTGGTGAGCTCGGACAGCGGGACCCCGGTCAGCAGCTGCACGTGACCACGGTAGCCACCGCGCGACTACCCTCCGGCCCGGTGAGCGACTCCGGCAGTGACCACACCGCGAAGGCGGTCCTGCCCCCTGCGCGCAAGCGGCCCCGGCTGGCCGCCGGACGGGCCCGGGCGATGGGCCTGCCCACCCGCGGGACGACGAACGCCAACCGGTTGCGCCGGGTGGACCGCTGGCTGGTCGCCACCCAGGTGCCGAGGCTGCGCGACGCGGCCCGACCGCTGGTCGTCGACCTCGGGTACGGCGCCTCGGCGGTGACGACGCTGGAGCTGGTCGCCCGGCTGGGCGACGAGGTGGACGGCCTGGAGGTCGTGGGCCTGGAGATCGACCCGGAGCGGGTGGCGTCGGTCGAGGCCGACCGGGACCCGCCGCGGGTGGACTTCCGGGTGGGTGGGTTCGAGCTGGCCGGGCTGCAGCCGGTGGTGGTGCGCGCGTTCAACGTGCTGCGCCAGTACGACGAGGAGTCCGCCGCGCGGGCCTGGCAGACCATGTGCGCCGCGCTGGGCGCCGGGGGGCTGCTCGTGGAGGGGACCTGCGACGAGTGGGGACGCCGGGCGACCTGGGTGGCGCTGGACGAGTCCGGCCCGCTGACCCTGACGCTGAGCGCGAAGGCCTCGGACCTGGAGCGCCCCTCCGACCTCGCCGAGCGGCTGCCCAAGGCACTGATCCACCACAACGTCCCCGGCCAGCCGGTGCACGCGTTCCTGCAGGCCTTCGACGCCGCGTGGGCCGCCGCCGCGGGGTTCTCCACCTTCGGCCCCCGGCAGCGCTGGACGGCCTCGGTTGAGGCGCTGGCCGAGCAGGGCTGGCCGCTGGTGGGCTCCAGCCGGCGCTGGCGGCACGGGGAGACGACCGTGCGCTGGGAGGCCGTCGCGCCGGTCTGACGGCCCGCTGCGCGAGGATGGCCCGGTGCACCTGCCCGTGGATCGTCTGGTCGACGCCGTCGTCTCCGACGGCGAGCGCTTCGGGGTGGTCGCCGAGCTGCTGGCCACCGGCCGCACCCCGGTGCAGGGCGGGCTCGCCGCTCCCGTGCCCTGGGTGCCGGAGTGGACCGCCCGCGACCTCGTCGTCCACCTGGGCACCGTGCACCGCTGGGTCACCGGGATCCTCCGGGCCGGCGCCGACGGAGACACCTCGCCGCCCCCGTCGCCGCACCACCCGCCGCACGACGACCTGCACGGCTGGTTCGCCCTCGGCCTGACCGAGCTGGTGGCCACGCTGCGCACCACCGACCCCGACCAGCCGACCTGGCACATGAGCCCGGCTGCCTACACCGCGCGCGACTGGGCGCACCGGCAGGCCAGCGAGCACCTGGTGCACCGGTTGGACCTCGAGACCGCCGCCG
>JAOPVM010000098.1 GCA_025966215.1 Klenkia sp. | reverse complement strand
CCCCGTGCGGTCGACCTCGGAGCGGCGGATCCGGAAGGCCTCGACCCGGGCCGCCTCGACCACGTCGAAGACCTCCTGGCCGGCCTGCTCGCGGACGACCTCGCCCAGCACCCGGCCCAGCAGCCGGATGTCCTCGCGCAGCGGGGCGTCCCCGGCCCGCTGGTCCTCCGGGTCGTCGGGGCCCCCGGTCGGGCGCAGGTCGGTGACGTCGACGGTGGCTTCAGACACGAGCGCATCATGCCGAGCGCGTGTGACAGCTCCGTGACGCGGGGAGGATGCCCGGGTGCAGACCCTGACCGCGACGCCCGTGACCGACGTCCGCCCCGCCGTGCACGGGGAGGGCCCGACCTGGGACGCCACCCGCCAGGAGCTGGTGTGGGTCGACATCGACGCCGGCCAGGTCCGCCGGGCGACGGTGTCCCCGCTCGGGGTGGTCGCCGAGGTCGGCGTGCACCACGGCGGGGCCACGGTGGGCTTCGTCGTCCCGGCCGCCGACGGTGGCTGGCTGCTGGGCGCCGACGGCGGTGTCACCCACCTGGACCCCGACGGTGGGTCCCGGGTGCTGGTCGCGCTGGACCGGGAGGGCGGCACCGCCCCCGACGGCACCCGGATGAACGACGGTGCCGTCGACCCGGTCGGCCGGCTGTTCGGCGGGACGATGGCCTTCGACGAGCGGACCGGCGCCGGTTCGCTCTACCGGGTCGACCTGGACGGGTCGGTGCACACCGTGCTCACCGACCTGACCATCAGCAACGGCATCGAGTGGACCGCCGACGGCCGCACCGTCTTCCTCGCCGACTCCGGCCCGGCCACGGTGCGGGCCTACGACTACGACGTCGAGACCGGTTCCTTCGGGGCGAGCCGGGTGGTCGTCGACCTCTCCGACGACGACGCCGGCGCCCCCGACGGCATCGCCATCGACGACGAGGACCACCTGTGGGTCGCCGTCTGGGGCGGGGGCCAGGTGCGGCGCTACTCCCCCGCCGGTGAGCTGCTCGCCGTGGTCCGGGTGCCCACCGAGAACACCTCGAGCTGTGCCTTCGCCGGCCCGGGGCTGGACCACCTGGTGATCAGCACCTCGACCCAGGGGCTCTCCGACGAGGCGAAGGCCGCCCAGCCCGACGCCGGGCGGCTCTTCGTCGTCCGCCCCGGCGTCACCGGGCGCCCCGCCGGCGTCTACCGCGGCCCGGTCGACGCCCTCCGCCAGGTCTGACGACGGAGGCTCTGCACCCCGTCACGGCCGGATCGGGGGTGCAGAGCCTCCTCCGTCAGTTGATCGGTGAGCCGCCGGTGACGCCGATGACCTCGCCGCTGGTGAAGCTGGCGTCCTCGCTGGCCAGGTAGACGTAGGCGCCGGCGAGCTCGGCGGGCTGGGCGGCCCGCGCGAGCGGGGACTGCTCGCCGAATCCCTCGACCATGTCCTCGGGCATCGTGGCCGGGATGAGCGGGGTCCACACCGGTCCGGGGGCGACGCAGTTGACCCGCACCCCGATGTCGGCGAACTCCTCGGCCATGGACTTCGTCATGTTCACCAGCGCGGCCTTGGTGGCGGCGTAGGCGGCCAGGTTCGGCGACGGCGTGAACGCCTGCACCGAACTGGTCACGATGACCGAGGAACCGGGCTGCAGCTCGGGCTTGGCGGCCTGCAGCAGCCAGAAGAAGGCGTAGACGTTGGTCCGGAAGGTGCGGTCGATCTCCGCGGTGGAGAACTCCAGGACCTCGGTGACCACGTTCTGGAACGCCGCGTTGTGCACCAGCAGGTCCAGCCCGCCCAGGCCCTCGACGGTCTGCGCGACCAGGCCCTTGGCGACGGTCTCGTCGGAGATGTCGCCGGGCAGCAGCAGCGCGGTGCCGCCGGCCTCGCGGACCAGCCGGGCCGTCTCCTCGGCGTCGGCGTCCTCGGACAGGTAGGAGATCGCGACGTCGGCGCCCTCCCGGGCGTAGGCGATCGCGACGGCGCGGCCGATGCCGGAGTCGGCGCCGGTGATCAGCGCCCGGCGGCCCTCGAGCCGGCCGGAGCCTCGGTAGGACTCCTCGCCGTGGTCAGGTGCCGGGGTGAGCTCCGCGGTGCCACCCGGGTGCTCGATCTGCAGGCCGGGGATGGCGGTGGACGTGGGGTGCTTGGTGCGGGGATCGATCAAGGTCATCGTCATCTCCAGGTGAAGGGGTGGAACGGCACGGGTGCAGGGACCCGCGGCGCGCGGAGCGTGTGGTGGGGCAGCCGGGTCCTCACGGGAAGGCCGATCGCCAGGCGGGCATGAGCTCGCGCTCGGTCCACTCCAGGTAGGGCTCCTGCTGGTCGCCGCCGATCTGCACCAGGGCGAGGTGGGTGTAGCCGGCGTCGGCGTACTCCTTCGCGGCCTCGATGACCGCGTCGACGTCGTCCCCGCACGGGATGGACTCCTCGACGTCGGACTCCCGGACGAAGGCACTGGCGGCCTCGAAGCCCGCCGTGCCCGGCAGGTCGGCGTTGACCTTCCAGCCCAGGCCGAACCAGCGGAACAGCTCGTGCGCGCGGGTGACGGCGGCGGCCTTGTCGGTGCCGAAGCTGATCGGCATCTGGCCGACCCGGTTCTTCCCGGCCCCGCCGGCGGCGTCGAACATCTCGCCGAGCTCGGCCTCGGGCTCGGTGCCGATCATGACGTCGGCGTACTCCCCGGCCAGCTCGCAGCTCTTCCTCCCCGACACGGCGATGCCGATGGGCACCCCTCCCTCGGGCAGGTCCCAGATCCTGCCGCCGTCGACCTCGACGTACTCGCCGTGGAAGGTGGTGTAGTCCTCCCCGGCGAGCAGCTCCCTGATCACCTGGACGGCCTCGGCGAACATCTCCTGCCGCACGGCCACCGGCGGCCAGCCCTGCCCGACGACGTGCTCGTTGAGGTTCTCCCCCGAACCCAGCCCCAGCGTGAAGCGCCCGTCGGCCAGGATCTGCAGGGTCGCGGCCTGCTGGGCGACGACGGCCGGGTGGTACCGGAAGGTCGGGCAGGTCACGTAGGTCATCAGGTCGATCCGGCTGGTCGCCTGGGCGGCCGCACCGAGGGTCACCCAGGCGTTCGGGGCGTGGCCCATCGAGTCCAGCCAGGGGAAGAAGTGGTCGCTGCTGACCGCGAAGTCGAACCCCACCCGCTCGGCCCCGACCACGTGCGCGACGAGGTCCTTGGGGCCCGCCTGCTCGGTCATCATCGTGTAGCCCAGCTGCATGCTCATGCCGCCCCGGCTACCCCCGGGGTGGCCCCCCTCAACCGCGCTCGGCGGCCAGCGCCTCCCGCAGCTTGGTCTTGCCGCTGGTGCGCAGCAGCGCCCCGGAGTAGACCCGGCCGCCGATCCGGACGACGACGGCGATGGCCGCCAGGTCCACCAGCACCGCGGTGGCGATCTCCCACCCGGCGGCCTCACCGGCGGCCATCCGCACGGGCATGACCAGCGGGGAGAGACCGGGGACGAACGAGGTCACCGTGGCCAGCGTCGAGCCGGGGTCCTGGGCGGCCTGGATGGAGACGATGAAGCCGACGACCAGCAGCAGCGTGGTCGGGGTGAGCACGCTGCCCAGGTCCTCCTGCCGGCTGACCAGCGAGGCGGCGACGGCGAAGACCGCGGCGTAGAAGGTGTAGCCGAGCACGAACCAGGCCACGACCGAGACGACGGTGGGGATCACCGCGCTCGGCACCGAGACCACGTCCAGGGCCAGGGCACCCACCACCCCGATCACCGCGATGGTGATCAGCTGGGCGAGCCCGAGCAGGCCCAGGCCGACGATCTTGCCGGTGAGCAGCTGCCACGGCCGCATGGTGGACAGCAGGATCTCCACGACCCGGGAGGACTTCTCCTCCACCACGCCCTGGGCGACGAACTGCCCGAACAGGATCAGCAGCCCGTAGAGCACGACGACCCCGAGCAGGGCGACGACGACGGCGGTGTCGTCGCCGTCGGCCCGGGGGTCCAGGACGACGAAGTCGATCGCCGGTGCCGGCTGCAGGTCCACGCCCTGCTCACCCAGCTGCTGGGCCACCGACAGGGCGCCCACGGCGGACTCGGCGATCGCGCTGGCGCCGTCGTCGGAGCTGTCCTGCACGACCACCTGCGGGCCGTCCCCGGTCGCGCCGAGCAGCGCGGCGTCCGCCGCACCGTCCTCGACGGCCTGCCGGGCGGCAGCCTCGTCGGCCAGCTCGGTGACCTCCACCTCGACGCCGACGGACTCACCGGAGCGCACCAGCGCCTGCTCGACCTGTGGGCTCCCGCCGACGACGCCGATCGTGCTGGTCTGGGTCTGCGAGCCCGAGACCAGCTGGAACACCATCAGCCCGACCACGAGCAGCACGATGACCACCGAGCTGACGATGAAGCCCTTGTCCCGCACCCGGGTGGACATCTCCCGGCCGGCGACCAGCCTGACCTGGCCGAACGCGCTCACGCCGCGACCGCCCGGTCCGACACGGCCTCGCGGAACAGCTCGACCAGCGTCGGTTCCCGCCAGGCGAAGTGGGCGACCCGACCGGTGCCCAGGGCCACCGCGAGCACGGCCTGGTCGTCGGTGCCCGGGGCGAGTTCGAGCACGGTGTCCCCCCGCTGCTCGCTGACCACCCGCACGCCGGGGACGGCACCGGCCCAGCCGGTCGGGGCGTCGGGGACGACGACCCGCAGCTGGCGGCCGGCCTCGGCCGCGCGCAGCTCGGACACCGTGCCGCTGGCGACGATGCGGCCGCGGGCGAGGATGCCGACGGCGTCGCAGAGCCGCTCCACGAGGTCCAGCTGGTGGCTGGAGAACACGACGGGGACGCCGCGCCGGCACTGCTCGAGCAGCGCGTCGGCCAGGGAGTCCACCCCGACCGGGTCCAGGCCGGAGAACGGCTCGTCGAGGATCAGCACGTCGGGCCGGCTGACCAGCGCGGCGGCCAGCTGCACGCGCTGCTGGTTGCCCAGCGACAGCTTCTCCACCCGCTGGTCGCGCTCGTCGGCCAGGCCCAGCCGCTCGGTCCAGTGCTCCGCGGCCCGCGTGGCCTCCGCGGCGGCGAGCCCGTGCAGCCGGGCGAAGTAGACGAGCTGCTCGGCCACCTTCATCTTCGGGTACAGGCCGCGCTCCTCGGGCATGTACCCGATCCGCCGGCGGGTGACCTCGGTGAGCGGGGTGCCCTGCCAGCGCACCTGCCCGGCGTCGGCGCGGGCCAGGCCCATGGCGATCCGCATCGTCGTCGTCTTGCCGGCCCCGTTGGACCCGCAGAAGCCGAACATCTGGCCCGGGGTGACGGTGAACCCCACGCCGTCCAGCACACGGTTGTCGCCGTAGGTCTTGACCAGTCCGTCGAACTCGAGCACGAGACCTCTCCCGTCGGTCGTTCCGTGACGCGACCGTATCGAGTGGGCCGCTGAGCGGGACGCCGCCCCCTGGGGTGTCATCGCACCATGACCTCCACCGCTCCCGTGCCCGCCGACGCCGGGCTGGCCCAGCTGCGCCACGCCGCCGCCGGGTGCCGCGCCTGCGAGCTGTGGGAGCCGGCCACCCAGACCGTCTTCGGCGAGGGCCCGGCGACCGCGCGGATCGTCGTCGTCGGCGAGCAGCCCGGTGACCAGGAGGACCGGGCCGGCGAGCCGTTCGTCGGGCCCAGCGGCACGCTGCTCGACCGCGCCCTGCAGGCGGCGGGGATCGACCGCCGGGACGCCTACGTGACCAACGCGGTCAAGCACTTCCGTTTCGAGCCGCGCGGTGAGCGCCGGATCCACCAGTCGCCGAACGCGGAGCACCTGCAGGCCTGCCGACCGTGGCTGGCCGCGGAGTTCGCCGTCCTCCAGCCCGAGGTGGTGGTCTGCCTGGGGGCGGTGGCCGCCAAGGCGCTGATCTCGCCGTCCTTCCGGATCACCCGGGAGCGCGGGCAGCTGCTGCCCTGGACGCCCCCCGGCGCCACCTGGCACGAGGAGGACGAGGACGGCGCCCCCGCGCAGACCTGGGTGATCGCCACGACGCACCCCTCCGCCGTGTTGCGCACCCCGGAGGAGGGACGCCCGGCCGCCTTCGACGCCATGGTCGCCGACCTCCGCGTCGTGGCCACCGCCCTGCCCTGAGAGGTCAGTCGGTCTCGGGGAGGCGGGCGCCGGAGGCCAGCGTCGAACCGGGCTCGACGCTCGCGCGTCGACCGACCAGGGTGACGTCGCCGTCCCCACCGACCGTGGCCCGCTCGCCCACCGTCACCCCGTCGTCCAGGACGGCGCGGTGCACCCGGGCACCGGCCCGGACGTGCGCGCCGGGCAGCAGCACCGAGTCGGTGACCTCGGCGCCGGCCTCCACGACGACGCCCGGGCTGAGCACCGAGCCCGACACCCGGCCGGCCACGTGGGTGCCACCCGAGACGAGGCTGCGCTCGGCGGACGCACCGCTCATCAGCCGGGCCGCGCTCATCCGGCCGCCCCGGGAGTGCACCGGCCAGCGGGCGTCGTCCAGGTCCAGAGGCGGCTCGTCGTCCAGGAAGTCCTGGTGGGCCTGCCAGTAGGCATCCACCGTGCCCACGTCGCGCCAGTAGCCCTCGAACCGGTGCGCCCGGGCCAGCCCGTCGCGGGTCTGCGAGGGGAGCAGGTGGCTGCCGAGGTCCTCCAGGCCGTCCTCACCGGCCTCGTCGGCGAGGGCCTCGAGCCGGTCCAGCGTGGCGCCGGGGGTGAACACGAAGACCTCGTTGGTCGCCGTCGTCGTCGCCGGTTCGTCGGGCTTGTAGGCGTAGTCGGTGACGTTCTCCCCGTCGGTCTGCACGATCCCGTAGCGGGAGGCGTCGTCCGCGGCGACCTCGGTGGTGACCATGGTGACCTCGGCGGAGGAGTCCAGGTGGGCCTCGGCGACCTCGCGGTAGTCCAGCTTGTAGACCGCGTCGGAGCTGACGACGACGAGGGCGTCGGCGTCGAACCCGCGGATCAGGTCGGCCTGACGCCACAGCGAGTCGGCGGTGCCGGTGTGCCACCCGCCGCGCTCGGTGCCCCGGAACGGCGGCAGCGTCATCAGCCCGCCGTAGGTGCGGTCCAGGTCCCAGGGCCGGCCGTTGGCCAGGTGGTCCGACAACGACGCCGGGTGGAACTGGATCGACACCCACACGTCGGCGATCGACGAGTGCTGGCAGTTCGACAGCGGGAAGTCGATCAGCCGGTAGGCGCCGGCGAAGGGGACGGCCGGCTTGGCCCGGTTCTCGGTGAGCAGCTCGAGCCGGTTGCCGGCGCCGCCGGCCAGGACGAGCACGAGGATCTTGGGGAGGGCCATGGGTCCGCTGTGCCCCGCCGGGTCACGGGTGAAGCGTGACACGTGATGCCCGGAACGCCCAGAAGGACGGGACGGCGACCGCGACGACCGCCATCGCGACGACGATCACCACCCCGCCGGACCACATCGCGATCGACACCCCGAAGGCGCTGGCGACCGCCCCGGCGCGCAGGTCGCCCAGCCGCGGGCCGCCCGCGACGACGACGATGAACACGCCCTGCATCCGGCCGCGCATGTCGTCCGGGGCCGCCAGCTGCAGCATCGAGGAGCGCAGCACGGCGCTGACCATGTCCCCGGCACCGGCCACGGCCAGGCAGAGGACGGCGACCCACAACGACCCGGCGAAGCCGAACCCGACGATCGCCACGCCCCACACCGCGATCGCACCGAGCACCACGGCGCCCTGCCGGTCGACCCGGCTCACCCAGCCCGAGGTCAACCCCATGGCCAGCGAGCCGATCGAGATGCCGGCGTACAGCCAGCCCAGGCTGTTGGCATCACCGCTGTAGGCGGTGGCCGCCAGCTGCGGGAACACTGC
Organism: Klenkia sp.; assembly: GCA_025966215.1. Lineage (GTDB taxonomy): Bacteria > Actinomycetota > Actinomycetes > Mycobacteriales > Geodermatophilaceae > Klenkia. Next base: position 2,029 of record JAOPVM010000098.1, on the reverse strand, counting down.
CTGGGGCCAGGCGAAGAGCATGGCGATGACGTCGACGACGAAGGTCATCAGCAGCACCGGTTGGGTGCGCAGGAAGACGAAGCCCTCCCCCACCCCGCGCACGGCCGAGGCCAACCGGAGCTTCGCGGTGACCCCGGCCGGCGGCAGCGGGGGCAGTCCGCGCACGAGGAACACCGCCACGGTGAACCCGACCGCGTCGATCACGTAGGTCAGGAACAGCTCGCCCTGCCCGATGAGCACCCCGGCCAGCAGCGGCCCGGCGATGACCCCGATCTGCCGCACGGTCATGGCCAGCGCGTTGGCCGCCGGCACCAGCTCCGGGCCGACGATCGCCGGGATGGCCGCGCTGCGGGTGGGCTGGTTGACCGCGGAGAACGCCGAGACCAGCGCGGTGAGCACCCACAGCACCGCCAGGTTGCTGCCGCCGGGGAGCCCCGCCTGCACGGCGAGCAGCACCGCGGTCACCGCGGCACCGATCGAGGTGATCAGCATGAGCTTGCGGCGGTCCATCGCGTCGGCGATCGCCCCGCCGAGCAGGCCGAACACCACCAGCGGCACCAGGGCGACCACCGACGTGACGCCGACCAGCAGGGACGAGCCGGTCATCGCGTACACCTGGAACGGGACGGCGACCAGCGTCATCTGCTGGCCGAGCATGGTGACGGTGATGCCGCCGAACAACCGCCGGTAGGCCGGGTTGCGGAGCGGGGTGGTGTCGATGGCGAACCCGCGGCGCTTGCGGGGTGGCGCCTCCTGGGGAGCCGGCCCGTCGATGGGCGAGCTCACGGTGCGAGGCGCGTGACGGCCCAGGTCCCCGCGTCGTCCCGGGAGAACCGCAGCCGGTCGTGCAGCCGGTCGTGCCCGCCCTGCCAGAACTCCACGGCCTGCGGGGTGACCCGGTACCCGCCCCAGCCCGCCGGGCGGGGCAGCCTGCCCTCGGTCCGCTCGCCCAGGTCGCGGAAGGCGGCGACGAGGGCCTCGCGGGAGTCGACCGCGGAGGACTGCACGCTGGCCGCCGCGGCGAGCTGGGCGCCGCGGGGGCGGGCGTCCCACAGCGCGTCGGAGGCGGCGGCGTCCAGGCGTGCTGCGGTGCCGGTGACCCGGACCTGCCGCTGCTGCCCGTGCCACGGGAAGACCAGCGCGACCCGGTCGTCGAGGGCCAGCTGGGCGCCCTTGGCCGAGGCGTAGCTGCTCACGAAGACGATGCCGTCGGCGTCCAGGCCCTTCATCAGCACGATCCGCGCGTCGGGGGCGCCGTCGGCGTCCGCGGTCGCCACCACCATCGCGTTGGGCTCGACCAGCTCGGCGGCGACGGCCTCGTCGAACCAGCGCTCCAGCTGCTCGTGCCAGGTGGGGGCGAGGGAGGCCTCGGAGAAGACGGAGTCGTCGTAGTCGCGACGCATGGTGGTCAGGTCGGGCACGCCGTCATGCTCGCACCCCGCAACCACCGTCCCGCGTGTGACGCCGGTCGCAGGTCCCGCTGAGCGGGACGGTCCGGTTGGGCCCCACCGCAGGTGACCGCCTAGGTTGTGCCGCAGCCGTGCGCCCACCAGGCACGGGTCCCGCGCGCAGAGGAGCATGCAGGATGTCCAGCGACTTCGTACCCGGCCTCGAGGGTGTCATCGCCTTCGAGACGACCATCGCCGAGCCCGACAAGGACGGTGGCGCACTCCGGTACCGGGGCGTGGACATCGAGGACCTCGTCGGCAAGGTCACCTTCGGCAACGTCTGGGGCCTGCTGGTCGACGGCAGGTTCGGCGAGGGCCTGCCCCCGGCCGAGCCGTTCCCGATCCCGGTGCACACCGGTGACGTCCGGGTCGACGTGCAGGCCGCACTGGCGATGCTGACCCCCATCTGGGGCTACCGCCCGCTGCTGGACATCACCGACGAGGAGGCCCGCGACGAGCTCGCCCGGGCCGCGGTCATGGCGATGTCCTCCGTCGCCCAGTCCGCCAGTGGCATCGGCATCCCCGCCGTCCCGCAGAAGCGCGTGGACGAGGCGTCCTCGATCGTCGAGCGCTTCATGGTG
>JAOPVM010000054.1 GCA_025966215.1 Klenkia sp. | reverse complement strand
GCATCTGGCCGGGCCTGCTGGTCGAGTGGCGCCAGCACGAGGACGGCTGGCACGGCCGGGTCGCCTACGCCGTGGTGGGCGAGCACGGGCCGGTGCTCGTGGAGGCCTGGCTGTCCGCCGAGCAGCTCAAGCAGGGCTGACCCGGCGCCAGAACAGGTGGTGCACGGCCAGCCCGGACGGGCTGGGCACCTCCTCGTGGTGGAACCGGTCCTCCAGCTCGGCCGGGGAGACCCACAGCCGGCTGCCGCCGCCCAGCACGACCGGGGAGACCGCGACGTGCAGCTGGTCGACCAGGTCGGCGTCCAGGAAGGCGCGGACGGTCTGCGCCCCTCCCCCCAGCCGGACGTCGCGACCACCGGCGGCCTCGAACGCCAGCGCCAGCACGTCGGCCGGCGTCCCGGACACGAAGTGGAACGTCGTGTCCGACAGGGTGAACGAGGGCCGCTCGTGGTGGGTCATCACCACGACCGGGGTGTGGAACGGCGGGTCCTCACCCCACCAGCCCTGCCACGCGTGGTCGGCCCACGGGCCGCGGTGCGGGGAGAACTTGTTCCGGCCCATGATCTCGGCGCCGATGCCGTTGCCGAAGTCGCGGACCAGGCGGTCGTCCAGACCGCGGCTGCCCTCCGGTCCGGCCATCCCCGGCATGCTCGCCGTCGCCAGGGCCCAGGCCATCAGCTCGCCGGGGTCGGCGTGGCCGAAGGGCCGCTCCAGGCTCTGCCCCTCCCCGGCGGCGTAGCCGTCCGCGGAGACGGTCAGGTTCTGCACCCGCACCAGCTGTGTCATCTGTCCTCCGTGCCCAGGGGTCTGTCCCAGCCCAGAGCCTCCCGCAACGGGGGACTCAGCGGGAGTGCGGGTCCAGCGACCTCGTGCGCCCGAGCGCCAGGGTGAGCAGCAGGGTGGCCAGGGTGAAGCCGCCGGCCAGCAGGGCGACCGCGGTCCAGCCCGAGTCCTGCCAGGCCCGCCCGGCCAGCGTGCCGCCCACCGAGGACCCGACGTAGTACCAGAAGGAGTACAGCGACGCGGCCTGGCCCACCGGCCGGCCCCCGAGCGAGGCGCGGGCGGCCACCCACGCGCTGCCCACCGCGTGCGCGGAGAAGAACCCGACGGTCAGCACGCAGAGCCCGAGCACGAAGCACCACAGCGGCTCGAGCAGGGTCAGCGCCAACCCGCCGCCCATGACCACGACCGACACCGGGACGACGAGGCGCCGGCTGGTCCGGTCGGCCAGCCACCCCGCGGTGGGCGAGCTGGCCGAGCCCAGCAGGTAGGCCAGGAACACCAGCGAGGCCAACGCCGGCGTCAGGTCGTAGGGCGGGGACTCCAGCCGGAAGGTGCCCGCGTTGTACACCGCGACGAACGCGGCCATCAGGAACGCCGCCACCGCGTAGAGCATCAGCAGCGCCGGGTCGGTGAACACGCTGCCCAGCGAGCGCAGCAGCGACCCCTGCCGGTCCACCGGCACGAACCGGCGCGCGGCGGGCAGCAGGAGCCGGACGGCGACCGCGCACCCCACCGCGAGCACCGCCACCCCGCCCAGCGCCAGTCGCCACCCACCCAGGTCGGTGAGGAACCCGCCCAGCAGCCGACCGGTCAGCCCGCCGATGGCGTTGCCGGCGATGAACAGCCCGATCGCCCGCGAGCTGACCGACGGGTGCAGCTCCTCCCGCAGGTAGGCCACCCCGACCGAGGAGAGCCCGGCCAGGGCGAACCCCTGGAACCCGCGCAGCACCAGCAGCAGCTCCCAGGTGGGGGCCAGCGCGATGAGCACCGCCAGCACCGCCGAGGCCGCCAGGCTCAGCTGCAGGATCCCGGTGCGGCCGCGTCGGTCGGACACCGGCCCGAGCACCAGCAGGCCCACCGCCAGCGACACGGTGGACACCGAGATCGACAGCGTCGACCCGGCCGGGCTCACGTCGAAGGCACGGGCCAGCTCGGGCAGCAACGCCTGCGGCTCGTAGAGCATCGCGAAGGTGGCGAGCCCGGCGAGGAAGACCGACAGCGACGCACGCTGCAGCCCGCGGTCCCCCGCCCGGTGTCCCTCGGGCAGCTGCGGGGTCCCGGACACGTGCCCCACCTTCTGTCAACGACCGCCCACAGGGCCAGCCGAGGTCGGCGATGTCACGTCCGGGCCCCCATGCTGGACCGGTGACGACACACGAGGTCGAGGCACCGTCCCCACCCGCGCACCTGCGCCGCTGGTCCGAGCTGGACCCGGACACCGTCGAACCGGGCAGCGTCGGGTTCGTCTGGGGCAACTGCCAGGCCGAGTCGATCCGCCGGATGGTCGCCCCGGCCGGCGCCGAGCACGGCGTGGAGTTCGTCCGGCTGCCCCCGGTGTTCGAGATGGACGAGGCCGAGGTGGGCCGGCTGCACGCGCTCATGGGCGTGGCCGGGGTGCTGGTCACCCAGCCGGTCAAGGACGAGTACCGGGTGCCCGGCTGCGGCAGCGAACAGCTCGTGGCGCTGCTGCCGGACGACGCCCGCGTCGTCCGGGTGCCGACGACGTACTACGAGGGCCTGTTCCCCTGGCAGGTGCACGCCCACGACGAGGCCGGCGCCCGGGTGGACGCCCCGCTGACCGACTACCACGACCTGCGGCTGCTCGACGCCGCCGTGCGCGGCTGGACCACCGAGCAGGCCGTCGAGCGGATCGGGTCCCACGAGGCGACCGCGGACGGCGTCCGTGACCTCGCCGCCCGCTCGCAGGCCGAGCTGCGCCGCCGCAACGCCGACCTCGACGTGGACACCACCGACGCCGTGGTCGGCGGGGGCGCCGAGGCGATGTGGACGGTGAACCACCCGGCCAACAGCACGCTGCACGCGGTCGGTGCCGGGGTGCTGGACACGCTGGGCTGGGCCGGGGAGCCCGCCGTCCCCGCGCACCAGATGCTCGGCTCGAGCCTGTCGCCGCTGGACGGAGCCGTCCTCACCGCCCTGGACCTGGACCCTGCCACCGCCCGGCCGGGCTGGTCGCTGGCCGGCCGGGACGTGCCGTGGTCGGAGATCGCCGACGCCCAGCTCGCGCTGTACGCCGACCGGCCCGGGGTGGCCGAGCGGGCGGTGGCCCGGTACGCCGACCGGCTGGCGGCGCTGGGCCTGTGACGCCCCGGCTGACCGCCGCCGACGTCGGCTGCTGGGTGCTGAAGTCCGCCCGGCTGCCCGACCTGCTGGCCCCCGGCTGGGCGCCGGACACCGAGGTGGAGCTGGCCCGCTGCGTACGGGCCTCCTACCGGCTGGGCCTGATGTCCCCCGGGGACCCGGTCCTGCTGTGGTGCAGTGGCCGGTTCGACCCCGGCGTGCACGCGACGGGGACCGTCGCCGGGCCCGTGCAGGGCTCCGACGACGGTCCCGTCGTGGTCGTGCGGTGGCGCCGGCTCCCCTCGCCGGTGGCCCGGGAGGCACTGCTCGCCGACCCGGTCGCCCGGACCGCCGAGGTGGTCCGGATGCCGGCGGGCAGCAACCCGTCCTGGCTCTCACCCGCGCAGTGGCGTGCGGTGCAGGAGCTGGGCCTCAGCCCTTCGTGGGGTTGAGCACGACCTTCGTCCAGCCCTGGTCGCGGGCGTCGAAGTGCCGGTACGCCTCGGGCGCCTCGTCCAGACCCAGGTTGTGGCTGACCAGCTTCGAGGGCTGGGCCTTGCCCTGGTGGATGAGCCGCGCCAGGGCGCGGTTGTAGTTCTTCACGTTGGCCTGGCCGTTGCCGACCGTCTGGCCCTTGAACCAGAACTTCCCGTAGTCGAAGGCCAGCTGGCCCTTCTTCGCGAGCTCGTCGGAGGCACCGGGGTCCTCGGGCAGGAACAGCCCGACCACGCCGATGGTGCCGGTGGCCTTCACCACCTCGACCAGGCCGTTCATCGTCATGTTGGGCTGCTCGACGCCCTGGCTGTCGTGCGCCTGGTAGCCGATCGCCTCCACGCCGCGGTCGGTGCCGCGGCCCTTCGTGGCGTCCTTGATCTGCTCGATCGGGTCGCCCTCGGAGGAGTTGATCCCGATCGCCCCGAACTCCTCGGCCAGCGCGAGGCGCTCGGCCAGGTGGTCGATGACGTAGACCTCGCTGGCGCCCTGGAGCACCGCCGAGTAGCCGGCCATCAGGCCGACCGGGCCACCGCCGTAGACGGTGACCGAGTCACCGGGGGCGACCTTCGCCAGCCGGGTGCCGTGCCAGCCGGTGGGGAAGATGTCGGCCAGCATCACGTAGTCGTTCTCCTTCTCCACGCTGTCCTCGGGGAGCTGGAGGGCGTTGAAGTCGGCGAACGGCACCCGCAGGAACTCGGCCTGGCCACCGGAGTAGCCGCCCATCCCGGCGAAGCCGTAGGCGCCACCGGCGACGCCCGGGTTCACGGTGAGGCAGAAGCCGGTGCGCCCCTGCTCGCAGTTCTCGCAGAACCCGCAGCCGATGTTGAACGGCAGCACGACGCGCTCGCCGACGCTGAGCTTGGTGACACCGGCCCCGACCTCGATCACCTCGCCGAGGTTCTCGTGCCCGATGACCATGCCGGTCTCCAGGTCGGTGCGGCCCTCGTACATGTGCAGGTCGGAGCCGCAGATGTTGGTCGCGGTGATCCGGATGACGGCGTCGGTGGGCTGCTCGACCGTCGCGTCGGGCACCTCCTGGACCGAGACGTCGTGGGGGCCGTTGTAGACGAGTGCGCGCATGGAGAGTCCCTCCAGAGGATCGATGGGTGCGTCCGGGAGGGAGCCCTGGTCTCGACCCCTCGCCACCCCCAGGGGTGACGTGCTGCCCGACGCATGTCGTGCACCACGGGGATGCCCGGGGTACCCGGGGGCTCAACCGTCGGGGAGCGGAGGGATCACGGGCAGTCGTGCCCGGCGGGTCAGCCCGAGCGGGGCGCGTACATGATCAGACCCACCCCGACCAGGCAGACCAGCGCGCCGGTGACGTCCCAGCGGTCGGGGCGGAACCCGTCGGCCACCGCGGCCCACAGCAGCGAGCCCACGATGAACACCCCGCCGTAGGCGGCCAGCACCCGGCCGAACGCTGCGTCCGGCTGCTGGGCCGCCGTCAACCCGTAGAGCCCCAGGGCGACCACCCCGGCCCCGATCCACGACCAGCCGCGGTGCTCGCGCACGCCCTGCCACACCAGCCAGGCACCGCCGATCTCCAGCACCGCCGCCAGGGCGAACAACGCGATCGAGCGGAGGGTCACCGGGCGGTCAGCGCGTCGTGGACGACGGCGAGCACCGTGGCGTCGTCCAGGTCGTCGGCCCGGGCCGCGGTCACCAGGCGGTTCGCCGCGGCGCGCAGCCGGGCCCTCGCCGGGTCGCCGTCCACCCCGGTGACCACGGTGCCGGCCCGACCGCGACCCTCGACCAGTCCGTCGGTCTCCAGCTCGGCGTAGGCCCGGGCCACCGTGCCCGCGGCGATCCCCAGGCCGGCGGCCAGCACGCGCACCGGGGGCAGCTTGTCCCCCTCGACGAGCGCGCCGGCGTGCACCAGGTCGGCCACCTGGGCGCGGACCTGCTCGTAGGGCGGGGTGCCGTTGCCGACGTCCACGGTCAGCTGCGCGGTCAGGTCGACGGCCATGCGCACAGTGTGCGCCGCCCTGGGACCATGGCTCCCCGTGAGCGACAGCCCGGCACCGACCCCCGTCCCGACGACCTCGGTGAGCCGCGCCCGCTACCTGGTGGGCTGCTCGGCGTGGCTGCTGACCCTGCAGTTCTTCGTGCTGGAGACCCTCGCCATCAGCCGGTTCCCGGGCTACAGCCGGGTCGACCAGGTGATCAGCGACCTGGGCACCGAGGCCTCCCCCGGCGCCGCGCTGATGAACGCCTCCTTCATCGCCCAGGCGGTGCTGATCGCCGCGGGCGCCGTGCTGCTGCTGCCGGCCCTGCTCGGGCTGGGCGGTCGACTGGCGACCGTGCTGCTGTCGACCGCGGGCGTCGGCACCCTGCTGGTCGGGTTGTTCCCCTCCGACACCGGCGGCACGCTGCACACCGTCGGCGCGATCCTCTACCTGCTGGGCGGGGGGCTGGGGCTCATCGCGCTGGCCTACGGCATCCGGCCGCGCTCGGAGCCGGTCGGCACCGCGGTGGCCCTGCTCGGCCTGCTCGGCGTGATCGGCACCGTGTTCTTCGGCACCGGGGTGCACCAGCTGCTCGGCGAGGGCGGCACCGAGCGGCTGGCCGCCTACGTGCTGCCGGTCGCGCTGGCCGTCGTCGCCGTGCTGCTGTGGCGTCAGCAGGACGACTGGCGGGTCGCCACCCCCGACGGGGACGACGCCACGCTCACCCGCCGGCAGCGCCGGGAGCTCGAGCGGGCCGAGGCCTTCGACCGGGCCCGGGAGCGGGACGAGGCGCTGGAGGCCCTGGCCCGCACGAAGGAGCAGGACCGGGCGGCCGCGACGGCCGACCCCACCGACGAGGACGACGACTACGACGACTACGACGAGGACCGCGCCTGGCGCACCCCCCGCGGGCGCTAGCCCCCGACCAGCACCCGCCCGCCGCGGACCACCACCCGGGGAGCGGCGTGCCGGGCCAGCAGGTCCACCGTCCGCTCGGCGTCGTGCACCAGCAGGTCGGCCGGGCCGCCCACCCGCAGCCCGTGGTCCGCGAGCCCCAGCACCCGGGCCGCCGACGTCGTCACCAGGTCGACCAGGGTCTCCAGCTGCGGGGCCGAGCGCATGTCCAGCAGGTGCGCGGCCAGGAACGCCACCTCCAGCAGGTTGTGCCGACCGAACGGGTAGTAGGCGTCCTCGATGTCGTCCTGGCCCAGCCCGACGGCCACCCCCGCGGCCAGCGCCCGCTCCACCGGGAGGGCCACCGACCCGGTGTGCGGGTCGCTCACCAGTCCCAGTCCGACCTCGCGGGCCAGCGCGAGGAACGCGTCCTGCCGGGCGGTGTCCCAGTGCCCGATCGCCCGGGCGTGGCAGGCCACTCCGCGCCCGCGCAGCCCGTGCCGGTCCATCGCGTGGGCCAGCATCGTCGTCGTCGCGTAGGAGGGGTCGGGGGCGTCGTCGGTGAGCATCGCGACCCGGGTGCCCAGCCGGGCGGCCAGCGCGCAGGCCCACTCGACGTGTGCGGCCTGGTCGTCCGCGCCGTCCTCGATCCAGGGGATGCCGCCGACCACGTCGGCCCCCAGCGCCATGGCCTGCTCGACCAGCTCCGCGGCACCGGGGTCGCGCAGCAGCCCGTCCTGCGGGAAGGCGACCACCGAGACGTCGACCCGGTCGCGGAACTCCTCGCGGGCGGTGAGCACGGCCTGCACCCCGGCCAGCCCGGCGGCGGTGTCGACGTCGGCGAAGGCCTGCACGTGCAGCACGCCATGGGTCACCCCGAGCTCCAGCGCCTCCCGCACCCCGGGCAGCAGCGCCTCGACGGAGTACCGGTCCTTGACCGCGCTGGCCAGGTCGATGCTGGCCGCGGACTCCGCCATCCCGCCGGCGGTGTAGGCCTGCAGGGCGGCGTCCCCGATCCAGGGCAGGGTGCGGACCTTGTCCAGGTGCAGGTGACCGTCGACGAACGGCTCGGTCACCAGCCCGCCACCGGCGTCCACCACCGGCACGCCGGCCAGCACGGGCAGCTCCCCGGCCGGCGCCAGGGCGGTGACCCGACCACCGGCGGTGTGCACGTCGACCACCCGCCCGTCACGCAGTCGGGCAGTGGTCACGACGAGGTCTGGGTCCGGCACGCAGACATCTCACCCCATCGGTGTCTCAGAACTGCGTCAGGGCCTCCAGGCCGTCGTCGAGCACGAGCGGACCGACCTCCACCGGGGGGCGGTGCGACTGGTCCAGCCCGCGCATCCGGGCGGCGTGCAGGGCCAGCAACAGGTTCAGCCGCAGCGTGGGGTCGGAGGTGAACGGGCCGAGCATCCGCTCCAGCTTCCCGATCCGGTACCGCATGGTGTTGTAGTGGAAGTGCAGCCGGCGGGCGGACTCCGCGACGTTGAGATTGGTCTCCAGCAGCACCCGCAACGTGTCGCGCAGGTCGGCGGAGTCGGCGTCGGAGGCGTCGGCCAGCGGGCCGAGCACCTCGTCGACGTAGGAGCGCAGCTCGTTGCTGTCCGGGATCAGCGACAGCAGCCGGAACACCCCGAGCTGGTCGAAGTGCGTCGCGGTGGCCTCGCCGTGGATCTCCTGGCCCACCTGCAGCGCCCGCTGGGCCTGCTGGTGGGCATCGCCCAGCCCCGACAGCGAGGCGGCCGGGCGGCCGATGCCGGTGGCCAGCACCCGGCCGACCCGGCGCAGCCGGGCGTTGACCCGGCCGGTGACGGCCGAGACCAGCGCGGTGAGCTCGTCGGCGGTGCGCCCGTCCAGCGGCAGCACCGTCACGATCTCGGTGGCCAGACCCGCGACGGCGGCGCCGGCGACCTCCCCGTCGATCGCCGACCGCCAGCCGTCGGCCAGCCGGTCCAGCACGTCCAGGGCGCGGGTGGGGTCGGCGGAGGCGTCGGCGACGGTCTCGGTGGCGGTGACCAGGACGACGACCGGGCCGTCCAACCGCCAGCCGAAGGACCGCGTGTACGCCAGCGTCCGCTCGGTGTGTCCGACGGTGCCGCTGACCAGCCGGCGCACCAGGTCACCCTGGAAGCGCAGCTCGACCGAGTGCACGGCCTGGTGCCGGATCTCCGACAGCGCCGCGATGACCGCGCCGCGCTCCAGCACCGCCCCGGCCCCGACCAGCATCGGTCCGCGCCGGTTGACCGCGACCAGCCAGCCGTGCCGCTGGTCGCCGGCCATGATCGGGGCGACCGCGTACTCGCCCACCCCGCCGGGCAGCTCGTGGTGGCCGGGGACCAGCAGGATGCCGTCGGCCGGGGAGAGGTCGGCGTCGGCCAGCACGTCGGCCGGGGTGACGATGGCCTGGTCGGCCCGGTTCTCCGACAGCCGGCGGGACGGCGCGAGGTCGGCGAAGGCGTCGTCGGCGGCGGCGTCGAGGAGCCACAGCCAGTCACGCACCTCGCGGACGTCCTCGGCGGGGCCGGCGCTGGTCATGATCTCGCGGTCCGGGCCCAGGCCGAGCACCGCGGCGCCCTCCAGGAAGGACGCCGCCTGGGTGGTCACCTCGGTCAACCCGCCACCGGTCAGCGCGACGTCGATGAACTGGTTGTGCATCCGGTTGGCCAGGTCCAGTGCCTGGGCCTGCTTGGTCACGATCGCGCCGAAGACCTCGGCGACCACGAGGTCCAGCCGGGACGCCCGGGGCAGCGCGACGACCGGGAAGCCCCGCCGGTCGGCCTCGACCCGCACCTCGGCGGGCACCGCCGGCGGCCCGTCGGCATCCCGGTAGGCCAGCGCCGCGGTGCCCAGGGCCTGCAGCCGCTCGATCAGCGCCCGGCACTGGGCCGGGTCGGCCGGGGGCAGCCGCGCACCGAGGACGACGAGCACGTCGGGACCGGCGCCGGCCAGCGGGTCGGCGGGGTCGTCGACGACGACCTGACGGACCACCCGGCCGGCCCCGGAGGAGCCGGCGACCAGGGTGCCGTCGGTGAGCGCGAGGAGCTGGGTGACCGACAGGCCCATGCTGTCCTCCAGAGCGGTCCGCTCACCGGGCGCGACCCGGGAGAGCACCGGCTCCAGCCGCTCCCGCACCTCACTCAGCGGAGCCGTCCGATGACCCATCGATGATGGCGTCACCCAGGACTCACGTTCTGTCACTGGTCGTCTCCCCCATGTCGCCACATCTGCCCCGATCCGGGGTGATCATGTCAGAGCTGCCCGGTCCGCCCGACTCATTCTTGGCGACATCCGCCATACAGAGGCGCTCGACGCGCCGCATAGGTTCGAGACCCGGGCGGCGTCACCGTGTCCGGATGGTAGGCCGTGCCCCCGGCCGCCGGTCACCCACGGAGGGTCCTGCATGCGCACCGCCGACACGATGGCCGACTCCATGGCCAGCTCCATGGCCGGCTCCACGGCCGGCTCCATGGCCGACCCGGTCGCCGCACCGACACCGCAGACCCGCACCGGCCGTGCGGCCCGGGTGGGCGTGCCCACGTTCACGCTCCCGCACGAGTCGGCCCAGGCCACCGCCCGCACCGCCCGACCGGTGCGCGGACCGGGGCCCACGGTGCCCGCCGCGGCCAGCACCGGTGTCGCCGAGCTGCTGCGCGG
>JAOPVM010000033.1 GCA_025966215.1 Klenkia sp. | reverse complement strand
GCCTGCATCGCGGCCAAGCGGATCATCGTGCTCGAGGACGTCTACGACGACGTCGTCGCCGGCATGACCCAGGCGTTCTCCACCTTCACCCCCGGCGACCCGGCCGACCCGGCGACCACGCTGGGGCCGCTGTCCACCGAGAAGGCCGCGGCCGAGCTGGCCGCCCAGATCCAGGACGCCGTCGACAAGGGCGCGACCGTGCTCGTCGGCGGTGGGCGTCCCGACCACGCCGGCGCCTTCGTCGAGGCCACCCTGCTCGCCGACGTCACCCCGGAGATGCGGGCGTACTCCGAGGAGCTCTTCGGTCCGGCCGCGGTGCTCTACAAGGTCGCCGACGAGGACGCCGCCGTCGCGCTGGCCAACGACAGCTCCTACGGGCTGTCCGCGGTGGTCTACAGCGGGGACGTCGAGCGCGCCCGTGGCGTGGCCGACCGGCTGGAGTCCGGGATGGTCTGGATCAACCAGCCCTCCGGCTCCTCCCCCGAGCTGCCCTTCGGCGGGGTGAAGCGGTCCGGCTACGGCCGCGAGCTCTCCGAGCTCGGCATGTTCGAGTTCGCCAACCGCCGGCTCGTCCGCACCCTCCCGGCCACGAGGTGACCGACGGGCAGGGCGACGACGGCGCCCCGGCGCCGGGCAGGATGAGCGGCATGAGCAGCTGGACGACGCCGCACCACCCCGCGCCGGTCGACGCCGTCGTCACCCTGCCCGGCTCCAAGTCGATCACCGCCCGGGCGCTGGTGCTGGCCGCGATCAGCGACGGCCCCTCCCGGCTGGTGCGCCCGCTGCGAGCCCGGGACACCGACCTGATGGCCGCGGGGCTGCGAGCGCTGGGGGTCGGTGTCGAGGTCGACGGTGACGACTGGGTGGTCACCCCCGCTCCCCTGCGCGGTCCGGCGACGGTGGACGCCGGGCTGGCCGGCACGGTGCTCCGGTTCCTGCCGCCGGTGGCCGCGCTGGCCGACGGCCCGGTCACCCTCGACGGCGACGAACGGCTCCGGGACCGGCCGAACGCCGGGCTGATCGAGGGGCTGCGCGGCTGCGGGGTGACCGTCGAGGACGGTGGCCGGGGCAGGGCCCCGTTCACCGTGCAGGGCACCGGAGCGGTGCGCGGCGGCGCGGTCACCGTGGACGCCAGCGAGTCCAGCCAGGTGGTCAGCGGCCTGCTGCTGGCAGCGGCCCGGTTCACCGAGGGCCTCGACCTGCGGCTCACCGGCGGGGTGCCCTCCATGCCGCACGTGCAGATGACGGTGGAGACCCTCGCCGAGCACGGTGTGCTGGTCGACCGCACCGACACCGGGTGGCGGGTGCACCCGGGCCCGGTCGCCGCCGCGGACCGGGTGGTCGAGCCCGACCTGTCCAACGCCGCCCCCTTCCTGGCCGCCGCTCTGGTCACCGGTGGGCGGGTGACCGTCCGGGACTGGCCGCTGCGCACCACCCAACCCGGCGCCCAGCTCGAGCAGCTGCTGACCGTGATGGGCGCCGACGTCCAGCGCACCGCCGACGGCCTGCAGGTCACCGGCGGCACGACGGTCCGTCCGCTGGTCGCCGACCTGTCCGAGGTCGGCGAGCTGACCCCGGTGCTGGCCGCGCTCTGCGCGCTGGCCGACGGGCCGTCCCGGCTGACCGGCATCGCGCACCTGCGCGGCCACGAGACCGACCGGCTGCAGGCCCTCGACGAGGTGCTCACCGCCGTCGGGGCGCAGGTCGTCCAGCTGCCCGACGGCCTGGAGATCACCCCCGGCCCGCTGCACCCCGCTGAGCTGGACTCCTACGCCGACCACCGGATGGTGATGGTCGCGGCGGTGCTGGGCCTGGTCGCCGACGGCGTGGTGGTGCGCGACCCCGGTGCGGTCACCAAGACGCTGCCCGACTTCGTCGACCGCTGGGCCGGCCTGCTCGGTGCCGGCCTCGCGGTGTCGTCCTGAACGGGCGGGCGCTCTGATGGCCGGCCGCACCTTCGACAGCCGCTCCGACGAGGACGACGTCCGGGTCCGGCCCGGGCGCCGGGGATCCCGGCCGCGCACCCGCACCCGGCCCAGCCACCACGACGCCGTCCCCGGTCTGGTGGTCGGGGTGGACCGCGGCCGGATGAGCGTGCGGGTCACCGGGCCCGAGGGCGGCGACGTCGAGGTCACCGCGATGCGAGCGCGGGAGCTCGGCAAGCACGGCGTGGTGACCGGGGACCGGGTGCGCCTGGTCGGGGACACCAGCGGGCGCACCGACAGCCTGGCCCGCATCGTGGTGATCGAGCCCCGTACCACCACGCTGCGGCGCACCGCCGACGACACCGACCCCACCGAGCGAGTCGTCGTGGCCAACGCCGACCAGCTCGTGGTGGTCACCGCGATCACCGACCCCGAGCCGCACGTCGGCTTCCTCGACCGCTGCCTGGTCGCCGCGTTCTCCGGCGGGCTGACCCCGCTGCTGTGCCTGACCAAGGCCGACCTGGGCAGCCCCGCCGACCTGCTGGCCCGCTACGCCGGGCTCGAGGTGGAGGCGATCGCGGTCTCCCAGGACACCACCCTGGCCGAGCTGCAGCCGCGTCTGGACGGGCGGATGAGCGTGTTCGTCGGGCAGTCCGGGGTGGGCAAGTCGACCCTGGTCAACCGGCTGGTGCCCGATGCCTACCGGGCCACCGGCGGGGTGAGCAAGGTGGGCAAGGGCCGGCACACGTCGTCCTCGGCGGTCCTGCTGGACCTGCCCGGCGGCGGGACGGTCATCGACACCCCGGGCATCCGCAGCTTCGGCCTGGCCGACACCGACCCCGCCGACGTGCTGGCCTCCTTCGACGACCTGGCCGAGGTGGCCCGGGACTGCCCGCCGCTGTGCGCGCACACCGCCGACGTCCCCGACTGCGCCCTCGACGACTGGGCCGCCGAGGGCCCGCCCGCCCGGGCCGAACGGCTGGGCAGCTTCCGCCGGCTGGTCGCAGCGGTCACCCAGACCCCGAACTGGTAGCAGCACCGCCGGGTGGCCCACACGAGGGAGTAACTCCCGTTTACGGATCGAATCTGTCCGGAAACAGCCGATGTGTCCTGCATGTCCGGTCGTCGCCGAGCCGCCCCCGAGGTGGCCACTCCCCGCGTCATGGCCCGGGTGACCGGTGGTCTCTACCTCGCCGGCGCCGCGGCCGTCCTGGTGCTGGGCACCGCTGCCTGGCCCCGGCCGGGCGCAGCCGTGCTGCTCGCGGTCGCGGCCACGGCCGCGGTCGTCGGTGCCGCGGTGAGCTGGACCGGACGGCGCCTGCCCCGCTGGACCTACCACGGCCTGGTCGCAGCCGGGACCGCGCTGATCGCCGCCACGGTGATCGCGGCACCCGGACCGGCGACCGCGGTGGCCGGGGCGGCGATCGGTGCGTTCGTGGCCCTGGACGCCTTCTTCTTCTTCGGGTGGCGCGGGGCGGTCGCCCAGCTCTGGTGGCTGACGACAGCCCTCACGATCGGCCTCGCGTCCCGCCCGACGGTCCCGATCAGCGCCGTGATCGTGGTGGACATCGTGCTGCTCGCCGTCGCCGTCGTGGTGGGCGGGCTGGTGCAGCGGGCGTCCAGCGCCGGCCGCGACCCGCTCACCGGCCTGGCCAACCGCCGGGGCTTCGACGAGGCGGCAGCCGACCTGGTGCGCACCTGCCGACGCTCGGGCGTCCCCCTGTCGGCCGCACTGCTGGACCTGGACCACTTCAGGGCGGTCAACGACGGCGGCGGCCACGCTGCCGGGGACGACCTGCTCCAGTCGGTGGCCGGACGGTGGCGACCGGCGCTGCCCGCCGGGGCGGTCCTCGCCCGGCACGGCGGGGACGAGTTCGCCCTGGTCCTGCCCGACGCCACCGGGCCGGTGGCGTTGGCCGTCGTGGAGCAGCTCCGGAACGTCGTCCCGGGGGTGGGGTTGTCGTGCGGGGTGACCCAGTGGCGACCGGGAGAGACCGTGGCCCAGCTGATGCGCCGCGCGGACGGGGCCCTGTACCGCGCCAAGAACTCCGGCCGTGGCCGCAGCGTGCTCGACGACCAGGGCCCGGACCCGCTGGTGGCCGAGCTCACCGCTGCCTTGGCCGCCGGGTCCGGCGAGTCCGGACTGGGGGTGCACTACCAGGGCATCGTGGCCGTCAGGTCGGGGCAGCTCGTCGGCGTCGAGGCGCTGGCGCGGTGGGAGCACCCGACCCTGGGGGCGCAGAGCCCGGCCCGCTTCGTGCCGCTGGCCGAGGACCACGGCCTGATCGACGCCCTGGGTCGCCGGGTGCTGGAGCAGGCCTGTCACGACCTCGCCGAGCTGCACCGGCAGACCGGCCGGCGGCTGCTGCTGACGGTGAACGTCTCCGGCCACCAGCTGTGCGACCCCGACTTCTCCGGCCACGTGCGCTCGGCTCTCACCGCCGCCGGCTGGCCCACCGCGGCCCTGGTCCTCGAGGTGACCGAGAGCCTGGTGGAGGCCGACTCCGCGACGGCGGTGGCCGCGTTGACCGCACTGCGGGACACCGGCGTGTCCGTGGCGATCGACGACTTCGGCACCGGCTTCTCCTCGCTGGCGCGGCTGGACACCCTGCCGGCGGACTACCTCAAGCTGGACGACTCGTTCACCGCGGCCCTGACCACCTCGACCCGCCGGGCCCGGCTGATGCGCAGCATCGTCGGCATGGCCGAGGCGCTGGACCTGCAGGTCATCGCCGAGGGGGTGGAGACCCCGGAGCAGGCCGAACGACTGCGCACCCTGGGGTGCCGGTACGCCCAGGGCTTCCTCTTCCACCGGCCCTCCCCGATCGCCGGCGTGCGAGAGCTCCTCGAGGAACGGGCTCCGACGTCGACCGGACCACCGCTGCGCCAGGAGCACCGGCGTCCCGGCTGAGCAGGCCACCGTCCACCGGGTGCCGGCGCAGCGCCGCGGTGTCCCGGTGTGAGACCGCGAGCAGTGCGTCGACCCCGCGCTCGGGTGGCGCAGCCCGGGCCAGGAGACCCGGACCAGGTGCTCCAGCACGATCCGGCGCGTGGCCCCGGGGCGCCGGGATCGAGGTCGGTCGCACCGAGCTCCCACGCCGCGACCACGGCCCACGGGTCTCCTCGGCGGCAGGCCGACCGGCGTGTCGGCGTCGGGGTCGGGGCGCACCGGCCGACGGCGGACCCGACCCCCCGGTCAGCCCGCCAGTACGGTCGCCCCCATGACGGGCTCGCGCGGCTACACCGAGGACATGCAGCTGGCCCACGTGCTGGCCGACCAGGCCGACGCGATCAGCCTGGACCGGTTCAAGGCCCAGGACCTCGTGATCGACACCAAGCCCGACCTGACCCCGGTCACCGACGCCGACCGAGCGGTGGAGCAGCAGCTGCGCAGCTCGCTGAGCCGCACCCGCACCCGGGACGCCGTGCAGGGCGAGGAGTTCGGCACCACCGGGCACGGCGCGCGTCGCTGGGTCGTCGACCCGATCGACGGCACCAAGAACTTCGTCCGCGGCGTGCCGGTCTGGGCCACCCTGATCGCGCTGCTCGACGGCGACGT
Organism: Klenkia sp.; assembly: GCA_025966215.1. Lineage (GTDB taxonomy): Bacteria > Actinomycetota > Actinomycetes > Mycobacteriales > Geodermatophilaceae > Klenkia. Next base: position 2,177 of record JAOPVM010000033.1, on the reverse strand, counting down.
CCCGGTGGTCGGCATGGTCAGCGCGCCGGCGCTGGGCCGCCGCTGGTGGGCCGCCGCCGGGGTGGGCGCCTACACCGGGCGGCGGCTGGAGTCCGCGACCCGCTGCCACGTCTCCGGGGTGGACACCCTCGCCGACGCCAGCCTCAGCTACTCCAGCCTGTCGGGCTGGGAGGAGCGCCGGCGGCTGGACGGCTTCCTCGACCTCACCCGCTCGGTCTGGCGGACCCGTGCGTACGGCGACTTCTGGTCCTACATGCTGCTCGCCGAGGGCGCGATCGACCTGGCCGCGGAGCCCGAGCTCGAGGTCTACGACATGGCCGCGCTCGACGTGATAGTCCGCGAGGCCGGCGGCCGCTTCACCTCGCTCGACGGGACCGACGGACCGTTCGGCGGCAACGCGCTCGCCTCGAACGGGCACCTGCACGAGGCGGCGCTGTCGTTCCTCGGCTCGCTGCCCGACGACGAGGACGACCCCGACTCGCGCCCGTCCGGGCCCGGCTCGGTGCACGACCTCAGCGCGCGGCGCGGCCGCACCGAGGACTGACGCACGCCTCGGGCGCGGCGGCGTCTCAACCGGTGGCGCGGAAGCCTGTACGTCCCCGGTGACCCACGAGTAGTTTCGTGAGGACCCGCTCTACGAAAGGTCCTGCGATGCGCATCGGCGACGTGCTCCATGCCAAGTCCAGCCACGACGTCATCACGATCGAGCCCGGCGCCACGGTCCGGGACCTGATCGCGCTGCTCGCCCAGCACAACGTCGGCGCCCTGATCGTCAGCACCGACGGTGCGACCCTCGCCGGCATCGTCAGCGAGCGCGACGTCGTACGCCGCCTCCACGACGACGCCGGCGTGCTCGACGCGACCGTCGAGTCGATCATGACCGCTGTCGTCGAGACCTGCGACGAGACCAGCCTGGTCGACGACCTGATGAAGACGATGACCGAGCGCCGGATCCGCCACGTTCCGGTCGTCGTCGACGGCCGGATCTCCGGGATCATCAGCATCGGCGACGTCGTCAAGCACCGCATCGACCAGTTGGAGTTCGAGCGCGACCAGCTCGACAGCTACGTCCACCAGACCTGATCCCCGGGGCCCCCACGTCGCCACACCCCTCGGCGTCCCGACTCCCCCGGACGGGTGAGAACCGGCCCGGGACGGAATGATCGCGCGCCACGGGTCCTTGGACCCGGTATGACATCGATTGCGATCATCGGAGCAGGAGCAGGTCTCGGCGCAGCCGTCGCGCGGAAGTTCGGCGCGGAGGGGTACGCCGTCGGCCTCATCTCACGCAACCAGGCCCGTGTCGACGCGCTCGCCGACGACCTCGGCAAGGAGGGCGTGCAGGCCAAGGGCTTCACCGCCGACGTGCGTGACCCGAAGTCCGTCGCCGCGGCGCTCGAGCAGGTGACCGAGACCCTCGGCCCGATCGAGGTCCTGCAGTACAGCCCGCTGCCGCAGAAGGACTTCATGCGGCCCGTCCTCGAGACCACTCACGACGACCTGTACGTCCCGGTCGAGTTCTCGATCTACGGCCCCGTCGCGGCCGTGCACCAGGTGCTGCCCGGCATGCGCTTCCTCGGCGAGAACCGCGGCACGATCCTCTTCGTCAACGGCGGCTCGGCGGTCAAGCCCGGGCGCAACGTGACCGGCACGTCGGTCGCCTTCGCCGGGCAGGCGGCCTACGCCGAGCTGCTCCACGAGGTGCTCGGCGAGGAGGGCATCCAGGTCTCGCAGCTGATCATCGGCGGCGCGATCATCGAGGGCGACGACGAGAAGGACCCGGCCGTGCTGGCCGGCCACCTGTGGGACCTGCACACCAAGCGGGACCGGTTCCGCCACCAGGTGAGCGCCGACTGAGCGTTCGTTAGTCTCGACCGACCGCACGGGATCCGCAGGACCCGGCACCCCCACCGAGAGGACCCCCATGGACAAGCCCGAGATCGACATCTTCGACCCCGAGCCCCCGACCGACCTGGTCGTCACCGACGTGACCGAGGGCGACGGCCCCGAGGCCGCCGCCGGCAACACCGTCTCGGTGCACTACGTCGGGGTCGCGCACTCGACCGGCGAGGAGTTCGACGCGTCGTACAACCGCGGCGAGCCGCTGCAGTTCCGCCTCGGCATCGGCCAGGTCATCTCCGGCTGGGACCAGGGCGTGCAGGGCATGAAGGTCGGCG
>JAOPVM010000433.1 GCA_025966215.1 Klenkia sp. | reverse complement strand
AGGAAGTCGACCTGGTCGGCCAGCGGCGTGACCGCGGTGCGGGCCACCCGGTCCCGGCCGCGCTCGGCGGCCGACCGGCGACGCACCTCGGCCTCCACAGCGGCGCGGAAGGTGGCCAGCCGCTCGCGGACGGTCTGTCGGGCCACCTGCTCGTCGAGCCCACCGCGGGGTGCGTCCCCGAGGAGCCCGGCCAGCAGCTGGGCGACCAGGGTGTCCGGGGACAGCGCACGCAACACCCGGTAGGAGAAGAACGACTGCCCGGACGGTGAGGGCTGTCCCTGACCCAGCTGCTCGACGGCGAGCCGGGCGAAGCGGCGCAGCTCCTCGTCGTCACCGTCCCGCAGCCTGGCCAGCAGCTCGGCCCGCAGCTCCGCGGCCAGCGCAGCCATCCGGTCGGCGTCGGGGACCCCGTCGTCCGGGCCGGTGTCGGTCGACCCGTCCACCTCGACCGGCACCGCCGGCCGGTCCGACAGCGGCCACCACAGGTCGAACAGCACGTCGTAGGTGGCCCGCTGGGCGGCCCGCTGCAGCAGCACCGCGGCCAGGCCGTGCCGCAGCTGTTCACGGTCGAGCAGGTCGACCACGGTGAGCACCTGGGCGGCGTCCACCGCGCCGGTGATGCCGACCGGGATGCCGGCCCCGCGCACCGCCCGGACGAACCCGTCCAGGTGGGCGATCAAGCCGCCCGTGGCCGGGGAGTCCATCAGTTCAGCCGCAGCTCGGCCGCGGCCCGGGTCTGGTCGCTGGCGTGCTTGAGGACGACGCCGAGCGTGGCCTTCACCGCGTCGGAGTCCAGGGTGTCGAAGCCCAGCGCCAGCAGGGTCTGCGCCCAGTCCAGGGTCTCCGAGATCGAGGGCGACTTCTTCAGCTCCAGCGCCCGCAGCGCCCGGACGGTGCGGACCAGCTGGTCGGCCAGCGCCGGTGCGAGGTCGGGCACCCGGGACAGCACGATCTCCCGCTCCCGCTCGGCACTCGGGTAGTCCAGCGACAGGTACAGGCAGCGACGCTTGAGCGCCTCGGACAGCTCGCGGGTGGCGTTGGAGGTCAGCACCACCAGCGGACGCCTGGTGGCGACGATGGTGCCGATCTCGGGGATGGTCACCTGGAAGTCGCTGAGCACCTCCAGCAGCAGGCCCTCCACCTCGACGTCGGCCTTGTCGGTCTCGTCGATGAGCAGCACGGTCGGGCCGGTGCGCCGGATCGCGGTGAGCAGCGGGCGGGAGAGCAGGAACTCCTCGCCGAACACGTCGTCGTGCAGGTCGCCCCAGTCACCGCCGTCCGCGGAGTTCTGCGAGGCCTGGATGCGGAGCAGCTGCTTCTTGTAGTTCCACTCGTACAGCGCGCGGGCCTCGTCCAGCCCCTCGTAGCACTGCAACCGGATCAGCTCCGAGGACGTCGCGGTGGCCAGCGCCTTGGCCAGCTCGGTCTTGCCCACCCCGGCCGGGCCCTCGACCAGCAGCGGCTTGCCCAGCCGGTCGGCCAGGAAGACCGTGGTCGCGATCTGCGCGTCGGGCAGGTAGCCCGCGGACGAGAGCCGGGCTGTCACGTCCGCGACATCGGCGAACTGGGCGGACTGCAGCGGCTGCGCGGGCACGGGGCTCCTCGGGGACGGGCTCAGCGGGTGTGACCGGAACCGGTCACCACGTAGGTGGTCGAGGTCAGCTCGGGCAGGCCGAGCGGGCCGCGGGCGTGCAGCTTCTGGGTGGAGATGCCGATCTCGGCGCCGAAGCCGAACTCCCCGCCGTCGGTGAACCGGGTGGAGGCGTTGACCAGCACCGCGGCGGCGTCGACCCCGGCGGTGAAGTCGGCGATCGCGGCCGCGGAGTCGGCGACGATCGCCTCGGAGTGCCCACTGCCCCAGGTGGCGATGTGGTCCAGCGCCGTCGGCAGGTCGGCCACGACCCGGACGGCCATGTCCATCGACAGGTACTCGGTGGCCCAGTCCTCGTCGGTGGCCGGGACGACGGCGGGGTGGGCGGCCTGCGCGGCGTCGTCGCCGTGCAGGGTGACCCCGGCGTCCACCAGGGCCGTGAGCAGCCGACCCAGGTGCGGGGAGTCCGCGTGCACCAGCAGGGACTCTGCGGAGTTGCAGACGCTGACCCGGTGGGTCTTGGCGTTGAGCACGATCGCCTCGGCCATCGCACCGTCGGCCGAGGCGTCCACGTAGACGTGGCAGTTGCCGACGCCGGTCTCGATCACCGGGACGGTCGACTCGGCGACCACCCGCTGGATGAGGGCCGCGCCCCCACGCGGGATCACCACGTCGACCAGGCCGCGGGCGTTGAGCAGCTCACCGACCGAGGCCCGGTCGGCGGGCAGCAGCGCGATCGACCCGGCGGGCAGGCCGGCCTTCTCCGCGGCCTCGGTGAGGACGGCGACCAGTGCCTCGTTGGTGCGGTAGGCCGAGGCCGAGCCGCGCAGCAGTGCCGCGTTGCCGCTCTTCAGGCACAACCCGGCGGCGTCGACGGTGACGTTGGGGCGGGCCTCGTAGACGATCCCGACCACGCCCAGGGGCACCCGGACCTGACGCAGCTGCAGCCCGTTGACCAGCGTGGACCCGCGGACGACGTCGCCCACCGGGTCGGGCAGCGTGACCAGCTGGCGCAGCGCGTCGGCGGTGCCGGCGACCCGGTCGGCGTCCAGCCGCAGCCGGTCGAGCACCGACTCCGGGGTGCCGCCGGCGCGGGCGGCCTCGACGTCGGCGGCGTTGGCGGCCAGCACGTCCTCGGTGTGCGCCACCAGCGCGTCGGCCATCGCCAGCAGCGCGGCGTCCTTGGTCTGGGTGGGCAACGTGCGCAGCACCCGGGCGGCCGCACGGGCCTGCAGGGCCGCGGCACCGATCAACGGCAGGGCGGAGACGTCGGGCACCCGTGCAATGTACGTCCGGCCCGGGTCAGCCGCGGAGCGCCCGGAAGGCCTGCTTGCGGGCGTCGCCGACCAGCCGGTCCAGGAAGACCTTGCCGTCGAGGTGGTCGACCTCGTGCTGCAGGCAGCGGGCCATCAGCCCCTCCCCCTCCAGCCGCAGCGGCTCGCCGTGCACGTCGACGCCCTCGGCCACGCAGTGCAGGGCACGCACGGTGGGGGCGAACAGCCCGGGCACGGACAGGCAGCCCTCGTCACCGTCCTGGGTCTCCGCGGACCGCTCGGTGATCACCGGGTTGACCAGGTGCCCGATGACGCCGTCCACGTGGTAGGAGAAGACCCGCAGCGAGACGCCGATCTGGTTGGCGGCCAACCCGGCGCGGCCGGGGTGGTCGACGGTCTCCTCCAGGTCGCGGACCAGGTCGGCCAGCTGCCGGTCGAAGGACCGGACCGGGTCGCAGGGGGTGCGGAGCACCGGGTCGCCGAGTTCACGGATGGGACGGAGTGCCACGCCGTGCAGTCTCTCAGGCGACCGGATCGGTGGAGAGCCGTGCCCGGACCAGCACCATCTCGTCGCGGTGCACGACCTCACGGCGGTGCTCGGGGTCCAGGTCCGCGGTCTTGCGGCCGAGCACCCCGGGCAGCTCGCGGGCGTCGTAGGAGACCAGTCCGCGCGCGACGACGACCCCGTCGGGTCCGGCCAGCTCCACCGGGTCGTCGGCCAGGAAGTCCCCGACCACCCCGGTGATCCCGGCGGCCAGCAGCGAGGCGCCCCGCTCGACGACCGCGGTGACCGCGCCGGCGTCCAGCAGCACCCGGCCGCGCGGGCGGGTGGCGTACCGCAGCCAGAACTGCCGGGCCGAGGGACGGCGGCCGCGGGCGGCGAACAGCGTGCCCACCGGCTCACCCGCCAGCGCGGCGCCGGCCTGGGGGGTGGAGGTGACGACGACGGGCACCCCGGCGTGGGCGGCGATGAGCGCGGCCTCGACCTTGGTGGCCATCCCGCCGGTGCCCACGCCGTTGCGCGAGGCCGAGCCCAGCGCCACCGAGGCGAGGTCCTCGGCGGTGTGCACGGTGTCGATCCTCTGCGTCGGGCCGGTCCGCGGGTCACCGTCGTGCACGCCGTCCACGTCGGAGAGCAGCACCAGGGCATCGGCGACGGCGAGGTGGGCGACCATGGCCGCGAGCCGGTCGTTGTCGCCGAACCGGATCTCCTCGGTGGCCACGGTGTCGTTCTCGTTGACGATCGGCAGCACCCCGAGGGCGAGCAGCCGGTCGACGGTCTGCCGGGCGTTGCGGTAGTGCCCGCGCCGGGTCAGGTCGTCGGCGGTGAGCAGCACCTGTCCCACGGTGATCCCGTGCCCGGCGAACGCGTCGGCGTAGGTCTGGACCAACCGCAGCTGCCCGACGCTCGCCGCGGCCTGGGCGGTGGCCAGGTCCCGGGGCTTCCCGGTGAGCCCGAGCGGGGCCAGCCCGGCCGCGATGGCCCCGGAGGAGACCAGCACGACCTCCCGGCCGTCGGCCCGCAGTGCGGCGAGCACGTCGACCAGGGCGCGCAGCCGGTCGGTGTCCAGTCCGTCGGCCAGCGTGGTCAGCGAGGAGGACCCCACCTTGACCACGACCCGGTGCGCCCGGGCGACGTCGGCCCGGGTGCTCATGCCCGGTCGTCGTCCCACAGCTCGTCGGGGTACTCCTCGATGAGCTCGTAGGGCGTGCGGCGCAGCTTCTTGGCCGCGAGCCGGTCCTCGGCGCGCGGGCGGGTGTTGTTCTCCAGCCGGACGTCGGTGCCGCGGCCACCCAGGCCGGCGGTCTCCTCGACGGTGAGCGTGCCGGCGGGCAGCGTGGGCTCCCAGTCGAAGGTGACGTCGCCGACGGTGATCGCATCGCCGGGCTTGGCCCCCGCCTTGGCCAGCGCGATCTCCACACCGAGCCGGTTGAGCCGGTCGGCCAGGTACCCGACGGCCTCGTCGTTGCTGAAGTCGGTCTGCCGCACCCAGCGGGAGGGCCGGACGCCCAGGACCATCCAGCCGTCGGTCCGCGGGTCGGGCTCGACGGTGAAGCCGCCGTCGTCGACCGCGCGGGGGGTGAGGGTGATCCGGGTGGCCTCGGGCGCGGGCAGCGAGGCCCGGTGTGCCTCGACCGCCGTCGCCAGGGCGTAGCCGAGCTCGGGCAGGCCCTCGCCGGTGACCGCACTGATCGGGAAGACCTGCAGACCGCGGGCCTCCAGGGCGGTGCGCACCAGGTCGACCAGCTCGCGGCCGTCCGGGACGTCGATCTTGTTCAGCACGGCGATCTTCAGCCGGCCGACCAGGTCGATGCCCTCGCCGGCGTCCTCGCCCTCGGGCGACTGGTCGGTGGAGTACAGCGCGAGCTCGTGCTCCAGCGCGGCGATGTCGGTCTCGGGGTCGCGGCCGGGCTCCATGGTGGCCATGTCGACCACGTGCACCAGGACGGCGCAGCGCTCGACGTGCCGGAGGAACTGCAGGCCCAGGCCGCGGCCGGTGGAGGCACCAGGGATCAGGCCGGGGACGTCGGCCATCGTGTAGGTGACCCCGCCGGAGCGGATGACGCCCAGGTTGGGCACC
>JAOPVM010000402.1 GCA_025966215.1 Klenkia sp. | reverse complement strand
AAGACCATCAAGGGCTGGACGCTGGGCAGCCACTTCGAGGGCCGCAACTCCACGCACCAGATGAAGAAGCTGACCGCCGAGGACCTCGCGAACTTCCGCGACCGGCTGTACCTGCCGATCCCCGACGAGGCCCTGGACAAGACCCTCCCGCCGTACTACAAGCCGGCCGAGGACTCCGACGAGATGCAGTACATGCTCGAGCGGCGTCGTCAGCTCGGCGGGTCGGTCCCGCGGCGGCACTCGTCGGCCAAGCCGCTCAAGGCCCCCGAGGAGAAGGCGTTCGACGTCCTCAAGCGGGGCTCGGGCAAGCAGGAGGTCGCCACCACCATGGCGTTCGTCCGGCTGCTCAAGGAACTGCTCAAGGACCCCGAGCTCGGCCCGCGCTTCGTACCGATCATCCCGGACGAGGCCCGCACCTTCGGGATGGACAGCCTCTTCCCGACGCAGAAGATCTACTCCCCGCACGGCCAGCGATACACCTCGGTGGACCGCGAGCTGATGCTGGCCTACAAGGAGTCCGAGTCGGGGGTGATCCTCCACGAGGGGATCAACGAGGCGGGTTCCACAGCGTCGTTCACCGCCGTCGGGTCCTCCTACGCCACGCACGGCGAGCCGATGATCCCGCTGTACATCTTCTACTCGATGTTCGGCTTCCAGCGCACCGGTGACGCCTTCTGGGCAGCCGCGGACCAGATGACCCGCGGGTTCGCCCTCGGTGCCACCGCCGGCCGCACGACGCTGAACGGCGAGGGCCTGCAGCACGAGGACGGGCACTCGCTGCTGCTGGCCGCGACCAACCCCGCCGTCGTCACCTACGACCCCGCCTTCAGCTACGAGGTCGGGCACATCGTCAAGGACGGTCTGGCCCGGATGTACGGGGAGGACCCGGGTGCCCCGCTGGGCGGGGACCGCAGCCCGAACGTCTTCTACTACCTGACGGTCTACAACGAGGCCTACCGGCAGCCCGCCGAGCCCGAGGACCTGGACGTCTCCGGCCTGCTGGCGGGTCTGTACCGGCTCAGCCAGGGCCCGTGGATCGACGATGCGAAGAAGGCCCAGATCCTGGCCTCGGGCGTCGGTGTGCCGTGGGCGCAGCGGGCCCAGGAGCTGCTGGCCGCGGACTGGGGGGTCTCGGCCGACGTCTGGTCGGTGACCTCGTGGACCGAGCTGCGCCGTGACGCCGTCGAGGCCGACGAGTGGAACCACGACCACCCCGGTGACGAGCAGCGGGTGCCGTACGTGACCCGCGCGCTCGCCGACGCCCCGGGGCCGGTCGTGGCCGTCTCGGACTGGATGAAGGCCGTGCCGGACCTCATCGCGCCCTACGTGCCCGGCATGGTCTCCCTGGGCACCGACGGGTTCGGCCTGTCCGACACCCGCCCGGCCCTGCGCCGGCACTTCCGGGTCGACGCCGAGTCCATCGCCGTCCGCGTCCTGGCCGAGCTGGCCAACCGCGGCGAGATCGACCGCTCCGTCGTCGTCTCGGCGGTGGAGAAGTACAAGACCACCGAGGTCGAGGCCGCCCCCGTCGACGAGTCCCAGGACACCCCGGCCACCTGACCCGGTTCCACGCTGCCCCCAGCGTGGATCAGGTGACCTGATCCAACCCTCGCCGCCCTCACCAACACTGGTGGGGGCGGCGAGTCGTTGGTGAGGACGACGACAGCGCACACCCGGCGCTCACCCCGCTCCCCGCCGTCCACATGCGGGGCGCTGCCCACAGATCGGCCACGCCGGCGCATCCCGGCCGGGAAGGCCACCAGGGTCCGAGCATGAACCCGGGACTGCTCGCCGCCCTGCGACGCCACCACGGCGTGTTCGCCACCGCCGACGCGATCGCCAGCGGGTTGGACCGCAACGCCATCGGCCCGCTGCTCCGCCAGGGCTCCCTGCACCGGATCAGGTACGGCGTGATGACGCTCCCGCGGGTGTGGGACCTGCACGCCGGCCGGGGGACGGCGCACCACCTGGAGTGCGCCGCCGTCCTGCGCCGGCTGGAACGGCCCCAGTCGGTCATCAGCCACACGTCAGCGGCGAGGCTGCACGGACTCGTCCTGCCCGGCGACGCCGACCACCAGGTCTGGCTGACCGACCCCGAGCAGTACCGCACCGGTCGCGGCTATCGGGTCCTGGAGGCGCCGGTGCCGCTGTCGGACACCACGACCGTCGGTGGGCTGCGCGTGACGACGCTGCCCCGCACGCTCGCCGACGTCGGCCGCCGCTGGTCCTTCTCAGACACCGTGGTCGCCGCCGACGACGCCCTCGCCGACGGACGGTGCACCCGGGCGGAGTTGACGGCAGCAGCCATGGCGCAGAGCCACTGGGTCGGTGCCGGCACGACGGCCCACGCGCTGGGAGCCGCCCGGGTGGGGGCGCACTCTCCGCACGAGACGCTCAGCCGCCTGGCGCTGGTGGCCGCAGGTCTCCCCGAACCCCTCCTGCAGGTCGCTGTCTGGCGGGGTGGCCGGCTGGTCGGAGTGCTCGACCTCCACTTCGAGGGCACCCCGGTCTTCGGTGACTGCGACGGGCGGGTGAAGGTCGAGGACCCCTGGGGCGGCCGCACTCCCGCGGAGGTGATCTGGGCGGAGAAGGTCCGGCACGACGAGATGCTCGACCTCGATCTCCTGGGCGTCCGCCTCAAGCCCGCGGACCTGTTCGGGCCGTTGCCGCACAAGGTCCGGCGGTTCCGTGAGCTGCTGGCCCGAGGGGGACGCCCCTCGGACCGCTGCCGCCTCGAGGTGTGGAACGGCGGGCTGCGCCGGCAGCCCCGCGTGGCTGCAGCCAGCTGACCCGCCGCCCTCACCCACGTCTGGCCGCCCTCACCAGCGTTGGCGAGGGCGGCCAGACGTGGATCAGGTCACCTGATCCACGCTGGGCTGGGCGGGGGCGTCGTGGGCCGCAGGGCCTGCAGGGCCATCTGCGCGTACATCGCGACTCCCGCAGGCAGCGCCGCCTCGTCGAAGACGACGAGGTTCGAGTGGTTGCCGGGGGACTCGCCGGCGACGAGGTGGGGCGGGCAGGCGCCGAGGAAGGCCATCGCGCCGGGGACCCGCTCGAGGACGTAGGACCAGTCCTCGGCGCCCATCAGCGGGTCGGGCATCGGCACGCTGGCCGCTGAGCCGAGCAGCTCGGTGGCGACCGCCGCGACCTGGGCGGCCACCCCGGCGTCGTTGACCGTGACCGGATAGCCCTCGACCCGCTCGAACTCCGCGACCAGCTCGTGGGCCTCGGCCACGCCGGCGGCGACCCGTTCCACCCGGGCGACCACGTCGGCGCGACGGGCGGCCGACAGCGTGCGGATGGTGCCCTCGAGGAAGGCGGTGGCCGGGATGACGTTGTTCGTCGTCCCGGCGCTGATGTGCCCGACGGTCACCACGGCGGGGTCGAAGACGTCGACCCGGCGGGTCACCATCGACTGCAGGGCGAGCACGATCTCGGCGGCGGCCGGGACCGGGTCGGCGGTCACCCAGGGCGTGGAGGCGTGCCCGCCCGCGCCGCGCAGGGTGATCCGGAAGTGGTCGGCTGCGGCCATCAGCGGGCCGGGCCGCACGTTGACCGTGCCGGTCTCGAACGCGGTGCTGATGTGCAGCGCGAAGCCCCCGCTCACCGGCGCCTCGGGGACGACGTCCAGCAGCCCCTCCTCCAGCATGAACCGCGCGCCGTGGTGGCCCTCCTCCCCCGGCTGGACCATGAACACGACCTGCCCGGCGAGGGAGTCCCGGCGCTGGCAGAGCAGCCGGGCCGCCCCGACCAGCATCGCCACGTGCGTGTCGTGACCGCAGGCGTGCATGACGCCGTCGATCTCCGAGGCGAAGGGCAGTCCGGTGTCCTCCTGCAGCGGGAGGGCGTCCATGTCACCGCGCAGCAGGTAGGTGGGGCCCGGCGTCGAGCCGCGGAGCACGGCGACGACCGAGCTGGTGGTCGTGCCGGTGTGCACCTCGACGGGCAGCTCGGCGAAGGCCTCCAGCACGGCCGCCTGGGTCTCGGGCAGGTGCAGCCCGACCTCGGGACGGCGGTGCAGCCGCCGGCGGAGGTCGACCGTGCGGTCGGCGTCGGCGCGGGCGGCGGCCAGGAGCTCAGCGGCGTCAGTCACCGGGACAGTCTGTAGCACTGCTCACGGATCGAGCTCAGTCCGCCCAGGAGGGCCGGCTCGCGTCCAGCTGCCACACGCAGACCGTCGCCGGACCGCTGACCGGGCCCTCGCCGCCGCTGACCGCACCGGCCCGGGTGACGACGATGCGCAGCCCGTCCGGTGGCGTGACCGACTCCCCCGCCCGCAGTCGGGCGGTCCACAGCCGGGCGTCCGGGCGGCCCAGGTCGACCCAGCCGCGCGGGTGTTCCGCCGTCCAGCGCACCACCGAGTGCCGAGGGCCGACGCCGGTCACGTGGGAGCGCAGGTAGGTCTGGAGCACGTGCGCGCCGTCCGCGCCGGCGATCTCGTCGTGGTCCAGCCCGGTGCCCGCGCGCAACACCGCGATGTCCCCCGGCCGCAGCGTCACCCCGCGTCCTCCCCAACCGTGCGCCAGCGACCCGGAGACGAGCACCGCGACGACGTCGACGTCGGCGTGGTGGTGCACCCCGTAACCGGCCCCGGCGTCGAGCCGGTCGTCGGCGATCCGCAGCAGCGGCCCGGTGGACCCGTCGAGCGGGGCGAGCAGCACCGCCGAGGTCACGCCGTCCACGAGCCCTCCCGGGCCGGCAGTGCCGCCCGGCCACCGGGCAGCCCGCCCAGCAGCAGCGCCACCGACAGGGTCCAGCCGACCCCGACCGCCCAGCCGGCGAGCACGTCGGTCGGGTGGTGCACACCCAGCCAGACCCGGCTGAGCCCGACCAGCACCACGACGAGGACGCCGAGGAGCACCCACCACCGGCGGGCCCGCAGCCGGGGCCAGGCCAGCACCAACGCCGTCGTCACCAGGCAGGCGATGCCGGCGGAGTGCCCGGAGGGGAAGGACAACGAGGCCAGCTGCGCGCCGCCCTCGGCGTAGTCCGGACGGGACCGGTCGACCAGCTGCTTGAGACCTTCGTTGAGCGGGCTGACCAGCACGGTCGCGACGGCCACCCACAGGAACGTCGCCCACCGGTGCCGGACGCCCAGCCAGACCAGCACCGGGACGAACACGAGCGCCCGGAACCAGGAGGA
>JAOPVM010000385.1 GCA_025966215.1 Klenkia sp. | reverse complement strand
GCGGGGACTCCGCGGCGCAGAGCCGGCCGGCCCAGGAGTGCAGGTCCGCTGCGCACCCGGCCGCCGGCCGCCGGGTGGCCCGCACCTGTACCGGCAGGAGCCGGGTGATCACCGGGCCGCCGGGGGGAGCAGGCCCGGGGGCAGCCCGTACATCCGGTCCTGGACGACCTCCACGACGGCGGGCAGGTCCTGGTCCAGGGCTGCCCGCAGGGCCGGGGCGACCTCGTCGTCGGTGGTGGCGCGCGCGCCGAAGGCCCCCAGCGAGCGGGCGAACCCGGCGAAGTCCGGGTTCCCGTAGAACACGCCGAGGTAGCGGCCGCCGTGGGCCGAGCGCTGCCGGTCGCGCGTGTTGCCGTACGCGTCGTTGTTGACCACCACGTTGACGGTCGGGATCCGTTCGCGGACGGCGGTCTCCAGGTCCTGGGCGACCATCCAGAAGCTGCCGTCCCCGCTGACGGTCACCACCCGCAGGTCCGGTCGGGCCAGCGCCATGCCCAGTCCGGCCGGGAAGCCCCACGCCATCGCCCCTCCGGCGGAGCCGGCGAAGCTGCCGGGGCGGGGCAGCCGGAGGTACCGATGGCTCCACGGGCCGAAGCTGGGGGCGTCCTGGACCAGGAGGGTGCCCGCGGTGTCGGCCACGGTCTGCAGGGCCCGGACGACGGCGGCGCTGCCCACCTTCCCGGCCGGGTCGTCGCCGGCGAGGGCGGGGGAGTCCAGGGAGGTGTCGGCCAGGTAGCGCGCCCGCAGCCCGGCCAGCCGTGTCCGGCGGGCCTCCGGGGGGTCCGGCAGTGCCTCGGCGATCGCGGCGGCGGCCAGGCCGGCGTCGGAGACCAGCCCCACCTCGGGCAGGTAGACCCGGCCGAGCTCGACCGGGTCGACGTCGACGTGCACGATGCGCGTGGCGGGCGAGACCAGGGTCCACCGCTTGGTGCTGAACTCCGAGAACCGGCAGCCCACCGCCAGCAGGACGTCGGCGTCGCGGACCGTCTCCTCGGTGACTGCGTGCGCCCCGTACCCCAGGGCCCCGAGGAAACCCGGATCGTCGTGGGACACGGTGGACTGCCGCAGCCACGTCGTCACCAGCGGCGCGGCGAGCCGCCCGGCCAGCCGGCTCAGCTCGGCGGAGCGCCCGGCCGCCCCGCCGCCGACGACGAGCACCGGACGCTCGGCCCCGGCGAGGACCCGGACGGCCGCGTCGACGGCGCCGGTGGCCGGGCCCGGGGGGAAGGTGCGAACCCGGGGCGCCGCGGCCAGGTCGGCCGGCACCTCGGCCTGGAGGACGTCGAGGGGGAGGGACACCACCACCGGGCCGGGCCGCCCGCTGACGGCCGTGCGCACCGCCCGCTGGAGCAACTCCGGGATCCGGTCGGCCCGGTGCACCTCGACGGCCCACTTGCTCATCGGTGTGAAGGTCGCGACCACGTCCATCTCCTCGAAGGACCGTCGCCCGGTGATCGAGCCGGGCACCTGCCCCACCAGCAGCAGCATCGGCACGGACTCGTCGTAGGCGTTGTGCACCGCGATCGCGGCGTTGGCCGCCCCCGGCCCGCGGGAGACCAGGGCGACCCCGAGGGCGCCGGTCCGGGAGACGCCGTCGGCCAGGAAGCCGGCCACCTGCTCGTGCCGGGTGTGCACGAAGCGGACGGCGGACTGCCGGGCGAGGGCGTCGATGAGGTCCATGACGGTCGTGCCCGGCACGCCGGCGACGAGGTCCACGCCCTCGGCGGTGAGGCACTCGACGACCAGGTCACTGCCGGTGCGGGGGGGTGACTGCGGGCGCACGGGACCTCCGAGGGTGAGCTGTGACGGTTGACACGCTCCGGTCGACTATGCCAGAAAGGTGCTCTGCACCGCAGAGAAATCTGTACTGGTCCAACACACCCGGGGCGCTCCGTCACGTCCTGCCAGGCTGGGAGAACCGTTGTCCATCCACGTCATCGGCGTCGTCGCGCTCGTCCTCGTGTTCGTCATCGGCACGCTGCGGCCGGTCAACATCGGGGCGCTGGCCCTCATCGCGACGTTCTTCATCGGGACCCTCGTGGCCAACGAGACCGTCGACGAGCTGCTCGCCGGGTTCCCCCCGGACCTGTTCGTGCTGCTGGTCGGGGTGACCTACCTCTTCGGTCTCGCGGCGGTCAACGGCACGCTGGAGTGGGTGGTGGACCGGGCCATCGGCCTGCTCGGTGACCGTCCGGCGCTCGTCCCGTGGCTGATCTTCGTGTTCTCCGCGATCCCCACCCTGGCCGGCGCGCTGGGTCCGGCGGGGGTCGCGATGCTGGCCCCGCTCTGCCTGCGCCTGGGTCAGCGGTACGGCGTGGACCGCCGGATGGCCGCGCTCATGGTCATGCACGGGTCGTGTCTGGGGAACTTCTCCCCGCTCAACGGCCTGGCGATCATCGTCCGTCAGGTGGCCGAGTCCAACAGCCTGCAGATCTCGGCCGCGAAGCTGTTCTTCGCCAATGCGGCCTACAACGTCGCCCTGGCCGTGGTGATCTACCTGCTGTTCGGTGGTCGGGCCCTGATCCGGGGGCGCCGGGACGAGGTCGCCTCGGCCGGTGACCCGCAGGCCCGCACGGAGCCGCGGATCGAGGACCCGGTGATCGCCGGTGTCGGTGGCGGCGAGACCGCGGCCGGCGAGGCTGCGACCGGCGAGGCTGTGACCGGCGAGGCTGCGGCCGGCGAGGCTGTGACCGGGGGTACGCGCACCACCACCCGCGCCCCGCACGCGGCCCCGGTGAGGACGGCGCTCCGGCTGGACCAGATCGTCACGCTGGTCGTGATCATGGGCGTGGCTGTGGGGGCGCTGGTCTTCGACCTGGAGATCGGGTTCCTCGCCCTCATCGCGGCGGCCCTGCTGCACCTGCTCTTCCCCTCCCGGTTCGAGCAGGCCGACCGGCGCATCGTCTGGTCGGTCGTGCTGCTGAT